>DXUR01000331.1 GCA_019417795.1 Clostridiales bacterium
GTCTTGCTGAGGGCTTCGATCTGCCCCTCCACCGGCTCCAGCACATCCGCCAGATTGGAGAGATCCTCCCGCAGAGCGTCCGTTCCGGAATAGATCACGCCCTTGCCGTCGGAGAAAATACCTCGGGCCTTATTCAGCTGCTCCAGACCGTTGGCAGAGGCGTTCAGGCTGCCGGTCATGGCCGTCATGGCGTCCAGCAGGGAATCAATGCTGCCGGAGAGCTTGTTATAATTGTCCTCCAGATCGTCCTTCCGTTCAGACAGCTTGGCGATCTCCTCCAGCTGGCTCAGAGTAGCCGGCACCATCAGGAAGGTCATGCCGCCAAAGGCGAAGTCCTCGCTGCCTACCCGGATCGTATAGTGGCATTCCTCACCGGGCAAACCGAGGAACAGCACCGCCCGCAGGTTGCCGATCAGCTGCACCTGGGCGCCGGGGGCTTCCAGAGACAGGATGTCATCCTGATTGAAGATCGCCATGGCTTCCAGGGTGTAATTGTTTCTGGCATACTCGCTGGCCCGTCCATTGGGCACGATGTCCAGCCGGATCTCCACCACACCGGCCTGTCCCGCCAGATCCTCCGCCTTGGTGGGCACGCCGTTGAGGGTATAGCTCATGGAGATCGTCCAGGGAAGCTGCTGGAAGGGCTTTGTGGTTTTGCCCTCAAAGTAGAAGGTCCCGGGCAGGGCCTTTTCGTCCAGCCGGAAGGTGGTCATGCCGCCGTTCCGGGCAGGCATCGTGCCGTCGGTCAGGTTGATGATCTCATCGTAATCGCCGTAGTCCGTCAAGGTAGCGATGCCGTTGGTGCGGTAGCTCTTCACCACACTGCCGTCGGTGAGATTGCCGTAGTAGTCCGTCATGGCGTAGTATGCCTCGTCATAGGTGGCGGTCACACCGTCCCCGATGGCGGCCGCCGGGATGGAGCCCAGCACCATCAGGGCGGACAGTGCGCAGCTTCCCACACGCAGAAGCTGTCTTTTCGCGGTTTTCACTGGATTTCGCATCTTACTTTCTTCCTTCTATTTAAATTTTGCAGAATACAGGTCAAAACTGCGCCGGGAAGCGCAGATCCGTCCGCTCCCACGGCATCCCCCGGCCGTTTTCGCCGAAGGGACCGTAAGCGGCCAGTCCCCGGTAAATCGGCCGGGTCAGCCCGAACCGGCGGATCACCACGCCGGGCCGCATATCCACATGGTCCTCCAGCCAGATTGCCAGCGTCTCATCGCGGATCATACCTGTGCCGAAGGTGTTCACCGACACGCTGACGGGGTCCGCAAGGCCGATGGCGTAGGCCAGCTGCACCTCGCAGCGGTCCGCCAAGCCTGCCGCCACCACGTTTTTCGCCAGATACCGGGCCAGATAGGCCCCGGTGCGGTCCATTTTTGTGGGGTCCTTTCCTGCCAGAGACCCTCCCCCATGGTGGGCTGCGCCGCCATAAGCGTCCGACACGGCTTTCCGCCCGGTGAGGCCGGCGTCCCCAGCGGGGCCGCCGATGACGAACCGGCCCGTGGGGTTGATATAAAGCAGAGGCTCCTCGTCCGTCAGCGCCGGAGGCAGCACCGGTAGGATCACCTCCCGCCGCAGCGCCTCCCGCAAGGCATCCGTGCGAACGTTGGGCGTATGCTGGGCGGAAAGGACCACTGTGGTGATCTGGGCGGGCCATCCATCTTCATAGGCCACGCTGACCTGAGCTTTGCCGTCCGGCAGCAGCCAGGGCATTCCCCCGGAGCGCCGCATGTGATCCAGCCGCTTCACCAGCGCCCCTGCCAAAGTGACCGGCAAGGGCATCAGTTCCGGGGTCTCCCGGCAGGCGTAGCCGGTCATGATCCCCTGATCCCCGGCGCCGGTATCCTCCGCCGAGCGGTGGCTGACGCCCTGAGCAATATCCGGCGACTGCGGATGAAAGCGGACCTGAATGTCACAGTGATCCGCATTCAAGCCCAGTCCGGGGCGGTCATAGCCGATGTCCCGCAGCACCTCCCGGGCCACAGCCTCGTAATCCGGTTCCTGCCGGGCGCTGATCTCTCCGAACAAGAGCAGGTGGTTTTCCCACACAGCCGCCTCGCAGGCAGCTCTTGCCTCCGGGTCCTCCGTCAGCAAGGCGTCCAGCACCCCGTCGGCCACCTGATCGCACAGCTTATCCGGGTGACCTCTGGTCACAGCTTCCGATGTCAGAACGTGCCTCATATTGCACCTCTTCTCCCTCAAAGCGCCCAATGCGCCCTTTTTCTCCATACTGAAAGTGTAACATGTTTCCTCCGGCGCCACTATGGGCATATCTGCCGTCTGTGCCTAATGGTATGGGAAAATGCCCCGCAAAAGTTCAGGCAAAATTGCCTCCGTGCCTAAAGCCCTAAAGATTTCGTTAAAAACTCGCACTTGAGACTGGTCCGGTTTCCGTGTATAATGGATATGAAAAAGGAAATTTGTTTCAAAAGGAGCGGGCTATGGCGCAACAGACAAAAAATGCCATCCGGCGGGCCTTTATCCAACTGCTGAACGAACGCCCTCTGGATAAAATTTCCATTAAAGACATTGCGGAAAAGGGCGCTGTGAACCGCAACACCTTCTATTACTATTATGCGGATATCTACGCACTGGTAGAGGACATTCTTCAGCTGGAAATTCAGGATTTCCAGTCCAAGCTGCGCCGGTATGACAGCTGGCAGGAAGCATTCCGGGACGCTACGGCCTTTGCCTCCCAGAACAAGCGGGCCGTGTATCATCTCTACAATTCGGGCAATCAGGAAACGCTTCGGCGCTACTACCATAAGGTGACATTAGCTGCCATGACCTCCTATATCCGGGATCAGGCTGAGGGCCTCCCGGCGGATGACGAGGATATCCGTGTCCTGTCGGAATTCTATGCCGCCGCTCTGTCCGGGCTGACCGCCCTATGGCTGCAAAACGGCATGAAATATGACACCGATGCCTACATTGACCATCTGGGGCACTTGCTGGACGGCAATATCCGCCGTGCTCTGGAACGGAGCTGCCAGGATTCCGGCCAAGCATAAAAGCATCCACCCGTCATAACGGGTGGATGCTTTTTATGTCTGAAGCCGGTTGCTTTTTCCGCTGTCGGCATAAGCGGACGTTCCGCTTGGAACATCTGCGGTTGTTTATCCCTTCTTCCCGGCGGATCTCTCCGCCTTTTTCCCGTTCCGCAGAAGGCTCTTCTCCGTTTCTTCCTGAATGCCCTCCAGCGTCATCCGCAGGTTGCTCATAAAGAGGATGCTCATAAATTTCAGCAGAGCCTCCCGGGTCTCCTTGTCCAGATCCTTCAAGGCCCGGACCATAGGCCGCACCGCTTTGAAGCTGTCCGCCTTCAGGTCCGTCAGGGTCTGGGCACCGGAGGCCTCCAGCACCTGAAAGGCGCTGTCCACAAATTTTTCCCTCTGCTCAACGGTCAGCCCCTGGACCCAGCCCCGCAGCTCCTGATCCGTCAGGCGGGCCTGCCGGGTGACACTGTGAAGCCGGACAAATCGGTTCCCCAGCACCGCCCAGGAAAAGCCGTCATGCTGCATGAGGCCCTGCTGGCTGCTGTCTACCACGGTGTAGTCCTCCTCGTGCTCCAGCAGCATCCCTACCACGGAGGATTTCGGCACAATGGTGTGGATACGCTCCGCCAGCCGGATATGCCGGGGCAGAGACAGAATATCGTCATGGAAGCCGGGGCCGTCATTGGACCAGACGGCGGCGATCCGCCGCTGCACCGCCGTGGGACAGAACACCCCCGCCCACACTGCCAGATTGCCGCCCTTGGAATGGCCGCCCAGCCGCAGCTTGATTCGAGGGTACTGATGGGCCATGGCCTCCGTGTATGCCACTGCCATTTTCTGAGCAGGGACCTCCCGCATACAACTCAGATAGAAATCCTCTTTCCACCCTGCCAGCGTATCGTCGGTGCCCCGGAAGGAGAGGTAGACGGTGCCATCCCCGCACTCTGCCGCCAGCGCCGCGAACTGCTCCGCCTTCACCGTGTCCAGATGGTCCACAAAGCCGTTGAGCTTCATGTCCCGGAACCGGGGCGAGGCTGCCGTCCGGCGCAGCAGCTCCGGGATCTGATTGGGCACCAGAACGCCCATGTCGATGGGCCGACCTTCCGTTTTGGCAAAATACGCCTCCGCCGCCTTCCACAGGGGCACGGCCCTCCCCTCGCCGGGGCCGGGGACGATGCCGCCGAAGTCCACGAAGGACAGCTCCGCCAATATCAGATTATCCACCTCGTTGAAAGGGTCC
>DXUR01000332.1 GCA_019417795.1 Clostridiales bacterium
GATTTTATTGCTATTGACTTTGAGACAGCAAATAACAGTAGATTAAGTGCTTGTGCAATCGGATTATGCTTCGTGAAAAATGACACAATAGTTTATTCGACAAAACACTATATAAATCCACCAAAATCAGAAAAGTTTTTAAAAACTCATACTTCAATACACGGAATTTCATATGAAGATGTAGAATTTTCCCTTAATTTTCAAGAATTATGGGAAGACGAACTTTCTAAATATCTTTCATCTAATTTATTAATTTTTCATAATGCGAGTATGGACTTGAGTGTTTTGAAAAATCTATCTGATTCTCCGCAAACACACCTAATATTTTTAGTATATTAGCGCTCAAAAAGCAGGGATTATGAACATATTCAGTTTTACGGCTCATTTCGGTTCGGAGGAAGATTGTCGTTTGCATTTCAAGGAGCAGCGTGATAAGGAAGGGGTTGTCTGCAAGCGATGCGGGGGCACTTCCCATTATTGGTTACAGGGGAAATGGAGTTATGAATGCAAAGGTTGCCGTTTCCGCACCTCGTTGCGCAGCGGTACGATCATGGAGAGCTCCAAGCTGCCGTTTCTGGTGTGGTACAAAACGATGTTCCTGATGAGTTGCACAAAAAAGGGATTCTCCACCAACGAACTCCAGAAGCAATTAGGATTGAAGCGTTACGAACCGGTATGGGCGATGGTACACAAACTCCGCAGGGCGATGGGCAACCGGGATGCAAGGTATACACTGGAAGGGATGATAGAACTGGATGAGGGTTACTTTTCGGTGGCCAGTAAGGAAATCGAGCGAGGCAAGGGTACACGTGGCCGGGGAGCCGAGGGAAAGCAGAACGTTGCGGTGATGGCCGAAAGCACCCCGTTGGAAGATATCGAAACGGGCAAAAAGGAGAAGCATGTGCGTTATTTCAAGGCCAGGGTACTGGATAGCCATCAAAGTGAAGGAATCAACGGCGTGGTCAGGGACTGCATGGAGGATGATGCCATCGTATTTTCGGACAAAAGCACTTCTTACGTTGACATCTCCGATCTGGTGGAATTGCACGTCACCGAGAAATCAGACGCCAAAACCACCAAGGAAACACTCAAATGGGTGCATATCGCAATCAGTAATGCAAAACGGACATTGCTGGGCAACTACCATAAAATCAAAAGGAAATACTTACAGTTGTATCTCAACGAGTTTATTTACAAATTAAACAGACGGTATTTTGGAGACAAACTCTTTGACAGACTAGTAATTGCGAATATAACAGGTGCATAAACGGATAATCAGAATCTTTAAACATCCTAATTAACTACCTGCGGATTTTAGGTATTATTATAGAAGCCCCCATGAATAAATCGCTCATCATTTTCGGCATCGTCAACATAACCTCGGACAGTTTCTCCGATGGAGGCCGGTATCTGGCGCCAGACGCAGCCATTGCGCAGGCGCGTAAGCTGATGGCCGAGGGGGCAGATGTGATCGACCTCGGTCCGGCATCCAGCAATCCCGACGCCGCGCCTGTTTCGTCCGACACAGAAATCGCGCGTATCGCGCCGGTGCTGGACGCGCTCAAGGCAGATGGCATTCCCGTCTCGCTCGACAGTTATCAACCCGCGACGCAAGCCTATGCCTTGTCGCGTGGTGTGGCCTATCTCAATGATATTCGCGGTTTTCCAGACGCTGCGTTCTATCCGCAATTGGCGAAATCATCTGCCAAACTCGTCGTTATGCATTCGGTGCAAGACGGGCAGGCAGATCGGCGCGAGGCACCCGCTGGCGACATCATGGATCACATTGCGGCGTTCTTTGACGCGCGCATCGCGGCGCTGACGGGTGCCGGTATCAAACGCAACCGCCTTGTCCTTGATCCCGGCATGGGGTTTTTTCTGGGGGCTGCTCCCGAAACCTCGCTCTCGGTGCTGGCGCGGTTCGATGAATTGCGGCTGCGCTTCGATTTGCCGGTGCTTCTGTCTGTTTCGCGCAAATCCTTTCTGCGCGCGCTCACAGGCCGTGGTCCGGGGGATGTCGGGGCCGCGACACTCGCTGCAGAGCTTGCCGCCGCCGCAGGTGGAGCTGACTTCATCCGCACACACGAGCCGCGCCCCTTGCGCGACGGGCTGGCGGTATTGGCGGCGCTGAAAGAAACCGCAAGAATTCGTTAACTTTTCGGTGGCCAGTAAGGAAATCGAGCGAGGCAAGGGTACACGTGGCCGGGGAGCCGAGGGAAAGCAGAACGTTGCGGTGATGGCCGAAAGCACCCCGTTGGAAGATATCGAAACGGGCAAAAAGGAGAAGCATGTGCGTTATTTCAAGGCCAGGGTACTGGATAGCCATCAAAGTGAAGGAATCAACGGCGTGGTCAGGGACTGCATGGAGGATGATGCCATCGTATTTTCGGACAAAAGCACTTCTTACGTTGACATCTCCGATCTGGTGGAATTGCACGTCACCGAGAAATCAGACGCCAAAACCACCAAGGAAACACTCAAATGGGTGCATATCGCAATCAGTAATGCAAAACGGACATTGCTGGGCAACTACCATAAAATCAAAAGGAAATACTTACAGTTGTATCTCAACGAGTTTATTTACAAATTAAACAGACGGTATTTTGGAGACAAACTCTTTGACAGACTAGTAATTGCGAATATAACAGGTGCATAAACGGATAATCAGAAAAATCTATATGAACATTATAATTTAAAACCATATGTCATAAGTTATATTGACACAATGTTATTTGCAGATAAACTTGGGATGCCTAAAAAAATAAAAGATTTAGCAGAGAGTTTGGACTTAGAAGTAACAAATCATCACGACCCAGAATTCGATGCAAAACTTTGTGCTTTAATATTTGGCGAATTGACTGACAAGTATCCAAGTTATCAAGAACTAATAAGAAAAATTGATGACCAGCCTAAAACAAATAATAATTATTTCAATCAACCAAGTGAAGATGTTTTAGAAGAAAATGAAGAGCATTTATCAAATTATCAAATAACTCAAAACGAACTTGAAAACATTGATTTAATAGGAAAAGGAATAGTTATTACGGGCAACTTTTCAATAGAAAGAGAAGAAATAAAAACTTTTCTAATGAAAATTGGTGGACAAATAAAATCAGGAATAACAGGTAAAGTAGATTTTGTTTTTGCAGGTGAAGATTGTGGTTGGTCAAAAATCCAAAAAATAAACGACTTAAACCAATCAAAAAAAGCAAACATTAGAATTTTAAACGAAGCTGACTTAAATTATCTTATCAAAAAATACGGCATATAACATCGCATTGGCAAAATGGCGGGTTAAGTGCCAAACTCAACTTTTGTGCATTTTATTCCGCCGAATGTGTTCCACATTCAGCTTTTTTTAATAATTTAGCTTCTGTGGAAACACATCGGCTACGTCACTGCTAAATTGAACTTTTTGTCCAATTTATCCGCCACTTCGCCAATGCGTTTCCCGTTAGTGGCAACAAAAACAAACGATAATTAGACAATAAATGAAAAATATTTTATTTGTAGTTTTTATTTCAATGATATTTTTATTTGTTTGCTGTAACACAACAACGAATAAAAACATAATTGAAACAGAAATTTCTGATTTTGACAAAATTTTAGATAGTTTTCAAGTAAATGGTTCAATTCTAATTTATGATAACGACAAGAATACTTTTTACTCAAATGACTTTGATTGGGCTAAAAACGGAAAATTACCTGCATCAACATTCAAAATTCCAAATTCTATAATTGCTGTTGAATTAGGCATTATTGAAAATGATACAACTATTTTAAAATGGAATGGCGAGCAGAGAAAAATGGATATTTGGGAAAAAGATTTATCATTTAAAGATGCTTTTAGAATTTCCTGTGTTCCTTGCTATCAGGAAATTGCAAGGAAAATCGGAACAATTAAAATGAAAGAATATTTAGAAAAATTTGAGTATAAAAATATGATTTTTGACAGTTTAACGATTGACAATTTTTGGCTTGAAGGAAATTCAAAAATATCTCAAAAACAACAAATCGACTTTTTAAGGAAATTCTATTTTTCAAAATTTCCAATTTCTGATAGGACAATAAAGATTGTCAAAAATATTATGGAAATTGAGCGAACTGAAAATTACATTTTAAGCGGTAAGACTGGATTAAGTTCGATAGAAGAAAAATATAATGGTTGGTTTGTTGGTTATGTTGAAACAAAATCTAATGTTTATTTTTTTGCAACAAATGTAATTCCG
>DXUR01000333.1 GCA_019417795.1 Clostridiales bacterium
GTGATGTGACGCCGGACAGCCTTAAAATTCGCAGAGAAGTTCCGGTGATCCTGTAGGAGGCTTACATCAGTATGGGTTTTCTTGAGCTGTTTCTCATCGGCGTAGGGTTGTCGATGGACGCCTTTGCCGTGGCGATCTGTCAGGGCCTGTCCATGACGAGAATCAAATGGGGCCATGCCTTGACGGTGGGACTGTATTTCGGCGGCTTTCAGGCATTGATGCCCCTTCTGGGCTGGGTGCTTGGTTCTCAATTTTCGGGTTATATCCAGCAGTATGACCACTGGGTCGCCTTTATTTTGCTGCTGCTTATCGGCGGCAACATGATCCGGGAGGCCCTCTCCGGCGAGGAGGACGAGGCGGAGGACACTGCTGCCGGCGGAGGACCGGACCATAAAAAGCTTTTTCTCATGGCCATTGCCACCAGCATCGACGCACTGGCGGTAGGCGTGACCTTCGCCTTTCTGGAAACGCCGATCCTCTCGGCTGTCAGCCTGATCGGCGTGACAACCTTCTGCATCTCCGTGGCCGGCGTGGCGGTGGGGTGCTGGTTCGGCGCCCGGTACAGGCAGCGGGCGGAGATCACCGGCGGTGTGATCTTAGTGCTGCTTGGCTGTAAAATCCTGCTGGAGCATTTAGGACTGCTGTCATTTTGATGAAGTGTGTCGCGTCCCGGCGGTTTCCGCTCTGAAACTGTTAGGGGACACGCAATGAAGCTGATAGATAGAACGGAGGACATACTATGCCGGAACCATACAGCATTTCACTTTTAAATGATTCCTTCCCGCCGCTGATCGACGGCGTGGCCAATACCGTTGTCAACTACGCCCGGGAGCTGACAAAGCTGGGGGATCGGGCCATCGTGGTGACGCCGGAGCATCCGGACGCCGATGACAGCCGGTTCCCCTTCCCGGTGGCCCGCTATCCCAGCGTGGACACACGGCGGCTGTTCGGCTATCTGGCGGGCTATCCCTTTTCCCCGGAGACCCTGCGGCAGCTGAAGGAGCAAAAAGTGGACCTGCTCCACAGCCATTGTCCTGTGATGTCCACGATTTTGGCCCGATCCATCCGGGATGTGGTGGATGCGCCGCTGGTGTTTACATACCACACGAAGTTTGATGTGGACGTAGCCAAGCTCCTCCGGGGTCGGCTGCTGCAGGAGAGCGCGCTGTATGTACTGGCCTCCAATATCTCCGCCTGCGATGAGGTGTGGGTGGTGAGCCACGGCGCGGGGGAAAACCTCCGGTCCATCGGCTATCAGGGAGACTATCAAGTGATGGAAAACGGCGTGGATATGCCACGGGGCCGGGTCAGCGAGGAGGCGATCACCGCCGCCACAACGGACTACGATCTGCCGGAGGGCGTACCGGTGTTCCTGTTTGTGGGCCGCATGATGTGGTACAAGGGACTGCGGATCATTCTGGACGCACTGAAGCTGCTTCAGGCCGGGGGTCAGGATTTCCGCATGGTGTTCATCGGCAGCGGCGCTGACGCGGCGGAGGTGCAGGAGTATGCAAAGCCCTTGGGCAGCAAGTGCATCTTTACCGGGGCTATCTCCCAGCGGGAGACGCTGCGGGCCTGGTACTGCCGGGCGGATCTGTTCCTGTTTCCCTCCAGCTATGACACCAACGGGCTGGTGGTGCGGGAGGCGGCGGCCTGCGACCTTGCGGCAGTGCTGATCGACGGCAGCTGCGCGGCGGAGGGCGTGACCGATGGGGTGGACGGCTTCCTCATTGATGAAAATGCCGGGTCCATGGCCGCAAAATTGCAGGAGATCTGCAAGCAACCGGAATGTATGGCTCAGGTGGGCTGTCAGGCCGGGGACCGGCTGTATCTCTCCTGGGGCGATGCGGTAAAGCGGGCCAGAGAGCGCTATGGCATTGTGATGGAGAACTACCGCATGGGCCGGTATGACGATCACCATAGGCCCATGGACGGTGTTTTGAATGCTCAGGGCAGCATGATGGACGCGCTGGCAAAGCTCCGGGATCTGGGCGATGGCCTGGCAGAGCGGTACCGTGAGGGCTGGGATGAGCACCGGGAAGGCATCCAGGAGCGCCGGGATGAGTTCCGGGAGGAATTTCAGGAGCGCTTGGAAGAACACAGAGAAGGCCGGCGGGCCTTCCGCACAGAACTGAAGCAGAAGGGCGAAGCCCTCTGGCAGAAGCTGGACCGGTATCTGTAAGAACCTATAAAATTGCTGACAAACGGGATGCGGTGTGCTATACTGTGCACGGTATCCCGTTTGCTTGGATTTTCCGGCAAATGGCAGGAAACCGCATGAAATTTCGTGTATAAGCAGTGCACTACAAAATGCACAAATGCCAGTGCATGAAGTTTTCGCGCAGCATTCCGGTTGCCCCGCAGGGGCGCGGGAAAGGCACATTTCTTATTTTGCTATGCTTTTGCATGGCAAAAAGGGAGCGAATTATGGAAAAACGAACAAAACGATGGGGTGACCGGCCGGATGCCTACTGGATCCGTGATCTGGACGGGCTTCACGCCATCATGCCCCATCTGATGAATAAGCGCACCGACGCCGAGGTCTACGTCAATATGGAATTTGACGTGACGGAGGCCCTGCGCTATATCGAGGAAAAGAACCGGGGAGAGGACGAATACAAGACCACCCTGTTCCACTGTATCCTCATGGCCGTTGCCAAAACCGTATACCTGCGGCCGGATCTGAACCGTTACATTTCCGGACGGCGGTATTACCAGCGCCACGAGATCACCCTTGGCTTTGTGGCGAAAAAGCGGTTTGAGGACCACAGTGAGGAAAAACTGGTGGTGGCCACAGCCCCGGAGGATTGGACCCTGACCGCTGTGACCCGTCAGGTGGTGGGGAAGGTCCACAAGGCCCGAACGGAGAAGAGCGGCGGTGCCAACGGTGCCATGGATATCCTGAAGATCATGCCCCGCTGGTTCCTGATGCTTTTCTTCTGGGGGCTGAAAACTCTGGATTTCTATGGGAAGGTGCCTGCTGTGCTGAAGGAGGATGACCCCAACTTTGCCAGCGTGTTCCTCACCAACCTGGGGAGTATCCAATGCCCCAGCGTGTATCACCATTTGAACAATTACGGCACCAATTCCATCATGATCGCCATTGGCACCATGCACAAGGCGGAGAAGATCGCCGCTGACGGCACCCGTCAGGTGCGGGACGTGGTGGAACTGGGGATCACCTTGGACGAACGGGTGGCGGACGGCTTCTATTTCGGCCGTTCCCTGAAAATTGTGCAGCACCTGATGAGCCACCCGGAGCTGCTGGACAGACCCTTGAAGGAGGCCATCGACCTTGACTGCTGAACAGACAAAAATCGCAGAGGAATCCCATGTGAAAGCGCCGTGGCTGAATGTTTACGGCGTGGTGCCGCCCCATCTGGATTACCCGGACTGCACCATGTATGAGGCCGTGGAGCGCTGCGCGGGAACCTATCCCAACCACACTGCCTATGTGTTCATGGGCCGGAAAACCACCTACCGCGCTATGGCGGCGGAAATCGACCTCTGCGCCCGGGCATTGAAGGCCACCGGCGTTCGTCCCGGCGACCGGATCACCATGGCTATGCCCAACTGCCCCCAGGCGGTGATCATGTTCTACGCCATCAATCTGGTGGGGGCCACGGCCAATATGATCCATCCCCTCTCCAGCGAGAAGGAGATCGAGTTTTACTTAAAGGAATCCGGCTCCATCTTTGCTGTGACGCTGGATCAGTTTTATCATAAATTTGAAGCCATCCGTCAGAATGTGACACTGGACAACATCATTCTGGCCTCCATTCCGGACGCCCTTTCCAAGCCGGTGCGGGTGGGCTATATGCTCACCGAGGGCCGCAAGCAGGCCAAAATTCCCAAGGACGCGCCGGTGCTGCGCTGGAACGAATTCCTGCGCCGGGGCCGCGGCTACCATTGGACATACCGGGCAGAGCGGAGAGCCGGGGATGAGGCGGTGATCCTCTATTCCGGCGGCACCACCGGCGTCACCAAGGGCATCCAGCTTACGAATCTGAACTTCAACGCGCTGGGAAAACAGATCATCGCCACCAACCCCATGTTCCGCCCCGGTGACAAAATGCTGGCGGTGATGCCCATGTTCCATGGCTTCGGTCTGGGCGTGTCCATCCACTCCATGCTGGTCAGCGGCGGCTGCTGTACTCTGGTGCCCCGGTTCACCCCGGACAGCTACGCCAAGCTGCTGCTGAAATACCGCTGCAACCTGAT
>DXUR01000334.1 GCA_019417795.1 Clostridiales bacterium
AGCGTCAGATGTGTATAAGAGACAGATCCTGTACTGTGCACAGAGAGAGCTCCTCTAATTCCCTGTTTTTCCAGCCAACAGAATGGGCGATCCCCTGTTCTGTCAAGGATCGGGACAAGGACAGCAGCGCTGTCATGGCCGCGTCCAGCGCATCCGCGGCATCTTCCCGTACCGTGATGGAGGTATCCAACAGCAGCAGAACCTCCTCCGCTACCGGAAGCCCCAGTTCCCGCACCATCAGGGAGTCTGTCTTTTGGGAGAGCTTCCAGTGGATCTGCCGGATGGGATCGCCGGGGACGTATGTACGGAATCCGAAGGTCTCACTGGGATCGTGCCCCGGATGGGTGGAAGACCAGCGCTCGCTGTCCGCCGTGACCGTTTCATTTTCCGCAAGGGTGATCCGCACATCAAACAGCGGTGGCTCGACGGTCACTAAGCGAGTGCTCTGAACCGTCAGGGCACAGCGGTACAAGCCAAACCAATCCTGCACAGCCGCGTCGCTGAGAGAAAGCATGACCGTACCGCAATGGGCGGTACGCAGCGTACCTGCCGCGTCAGGCGCAAACCGCGAGGCCGAGAACTTCACCGCCGTTTCCTCCCCGGTCAGGCGGCTGCGGCCCCGAAGCACTGCCGTCAGCACCGCTCCGGGCAGAAGGCCCTCTGCCCGCACGGAGCATTCCGCGGCATCTCCCTGTTTGCAGCAGTCCGGCGCAGATAGATGAACCGTTACCCGTCTGGCTGAACGCACCGCGCAGAGGACCGACGCAGCCGGCAGGAAAACCGAAGCGGCCAAAATCGTCCGGGTGCCGGTATTGTTCTCAAAGAAATACAGCAAAATGGCAAACAGCAGCCATGCGCCGTAAGCAAATCTCCGTTTCCGCATCATGCCTGTCTGCGGTCCGGAACTTCCACCGTTTCCAGCAGTTCGTTCAGTACCTGCGTAACCGTTCCGCCGGACAGCCGTGATTTCTGGTTAAGGATCACACGATGGGCGCAGACATCATGGAAAATCGCCTGCACATCGCCGCCTGTCACATAATCCCGGCCCTCCAGATAAGCATGGGCCTTGGCCATACGGTCAAGGAACAGGGTGCCACGGGGGCTGATGCCTACCTCCACCATGGGATGCTCCCGGGACACCATGGCCAGACGGGTAATATAGTCCAGAATACTGTCCTTTGCTGTGACGGCCCGCACCTCCGCCTGCATCCGCAGCACATCGTCACGGGTGACCACCTGCGCCACGGAACCAATGGGATCTGTGCTCTGGCGGTCCCGGAGGATGGACATCTGGGCCTCATAATCGGGATAACCGATGGAAAGCCGGACAAGGAACCGGTCCATCTGGGCATAGGGCAGCAGTTGGGTGCCTGCGGTTCCTACATTGTTCTGGGTCGCGATCACCGCAAAGGGCTTTTGCAGCGGATAAGTTGTGCCGTCCACCGTGACCTGACGTTCTTCCATCGCTTCCAGCAGGGCGGACTGGGTTTTGCTGGACGTCCGGTTGATCTCGTCCCCAAGCAGCAGGTTGGTATTGCTCACCACGCCGCTCTTGTACTCAAAGCAGCCGCTGTCCTTGTTGTAAATGGAAAAGCCCACAATATCGGACGGCAGCACATCCGGCGTGAACTGGATGCGGTTATAGGTCAGGCCCAGTGTGCGGCTCAGGGCCACCGCCAGCGTTGTTTTGCCGACGCCGGGGATATCGTCCAGCAGAACATGTCCGTCGGCCAACAGCGCCATCAGGATCTTTTCTATGACCTCACGCTTGCCCACCACGGCCTTTTCCACTTCAACAATGATCGTTTGCAATTCACGGTTCATACGATAAGTCCTCATTTTCTACCATCGCTTGACAAGGGCAGACACGGTTTTGACGGGCAGAAATGTCTGCACCTGACAGGGATGGATTTTCGAGTGATTTTTATTTTTTGAGATGCAGGTGGGCTGGCGCCCACCAAGGTGAAAAGAGCAAAAAGCGCCGAAAAGACGCGCTGTCAGGCGTGTTTGCCCTTGTCGAGCGATGGTATGGTTTTGATTGCCGTACAACACAGCAGTCCCAAGTGGTCCGCTCTGTTCTAAAGCAATAAGGATGCCCGCACATCCGTCTTGTGACGGATGTGCAGGTCTCCTGCGGCTTGTGCCTCGTGATTTACTTTGCGGGAACGGTCAGCGTCTGACCCACATAGATCATGGCCGCGTCCTTGATCTGAGGATTGGCAGAGAAGATCTTGCTCCACAGCTTGCCGCTGCCGTAGACCTTAGATGCGATCTTCCAGAGAGAGTCGCCGGACACAACGGTGTAGGTTCCATTCTCTGTCGTGGTCGCGGACTGGCCGGGCTTCGCAGACTCAGCCGGCGCCGCGGTGGCCGTTACCGTGATGCGGCCCTGAGGGGCGGCATAGGCGTCGCCCACCACATTCCCCAGCTCTTCGCTGATGTACATCCACACCACATCCCGCACAACGGCCTTGGTGATAGCAGACTTCTCGTTAGCCTCCGCAGCCGCCTTGAACATATAAGAGGAGTCCATGCCGTTAAAGTTTGCGTTGTGGGTAATGACCGCATAGGTAGCGTTCGGATCGAACGCTTTGCCGTTTACATCGGTGATCGTCACACGGCTGACGGAATTCGCCTTGAACCAGTACTTGCCGTAAGCTTCTCCCTTGTCATAGGCCCGATCCGCGTTGACGCTGTAAGTCAGGCCCGCAGCCTGCATAAAGGAAGCGCAGGCATCGGCGGATGCACCGCCGTAGGGCAGCGCCTGAGAGGCCGCCTCCAGAGCTTCCAGCAGTTCAGCGCCGCTCATGTAGATCACAGCCACCTTGTTGGGATAGGGCAGGACGGATGCCAGCTCCGCCGCGCCGAACTTGCCGGCAGCAATGTCGGCGCGCAGATTGCCGCCATTCCAGAGGGCAACAATGTGATCGGCGTCCACCTCCACCTTGGTGTTGCCGGCGGTCACATCGTCCTCGTCAAAATACGCATTGATCTTGCCGGACACGGCAAACCACCGCAGCGCGTCGGTCCACAGATCGCCCAAATTGGTCTCCGCCTTACGGGCCGCGTTGTCCGCGCCGGACAGCACCACGCTGCTGTAAGCCTCCAGCGTATCATCCAGTTCCAACTCATTGCCGTGGGCATCCACGAACTTGGATGCGGACACGGACGTGGCCATCACGCTGAGTGCAAGCCCCAGCGTCAGCACAAGGCTGATAAATCTGTTTCGTTTTTTCATAGTTTCCTCCCAAAATAAGTTATGCAAGCATTTCCCGCAGCATCAAACAAAAAAAGGCACCAATACCCTCCTTGGGAGGACACTGATACCTTCGTAATATCTGTATTGCCTGAGCGTATAAAAACATATGCGGAAAATGTCAGCTTGTGCCAACTTTGCCAGCTTGTGCTGACGGAGGAATTTTATCAAAAAAGTTTTATGTTGTCAATACGCCATTTGCCATGCTGCAATTTCCGAAAGATTCCGGTTGCGCGGGGTGGCAAAATCCGGTATGATAGAAAAAAAGTGAAAAGGAGAACTGCCATGATCGAAGAAATGCTGGCATATAACCGCGAATTTGTCCGGTCCAGGGGCTATGAAAAGTTCCAGACCAGTAAGTTCCCAGACAAGAAAATCGCCATCCTCACCTGCATGGATACCCGTCTGGTGGAGTTGCTCCCCGCAGCGCTGGGCATCCGCAACGGTGATGTAAAGCTGATTAAAAACGCCGGCGGCATGATCACCGGCCCCTTTGACAGTGCCGTGCGCAGCCTGCTGGTGGGCATCATCGAGCTGGGCGTGGAGGAGGTCATGGTCATCGGCCACACGGACTGCGGCGTAGCCCACATCAATGCCGACATGATGATCCGCCACCTCATTCAGCGAGGCATCTCTCAGGACCATATTGATATGATGCGCTACTGCGGCATTGACTTTGAGGCCTGGCTCCGGGGCTTTGACTGCGTGGAGAACTCCGTGGCGGAGACCGTGGACCTGCTGCGCAACCATCCCCTTATGCCCGCCGATGTTACCATCCGAGGCTACGTCATCAACACCGAGACCGGCGAGTTGGCCCCGCAGGAGTAAAATCCGCAGCAGGCTCCGATCCCAACTGGGCCGACGGTGTATATTTTCGGTCTGAAACTGTCGATAAAGTGGTAAATCCTCCGCAACGGTAAGGAAGGGTGTGCGCGGGAA
>DXUR01000335.1 GCA_019417795.1 Clostridiales bacterium
AGATCCGGAACAAAATGCTGGGGTTCATCTTCCAGCAGTATAACCTGATCCCCAAACTGACCGTGCTGGAAAACGTGGAGCTGCCCCTGCTGTATGCCGGTGTGGGCGCGGAGGAGCGGAAGGAGCGGGCTGTGGCGGCTCTGGGCCGTGTGGGTCTTGCCGAAAAGCAGAAAAATCTGCCCAGCCAGCTTTCCGGCGGTCAGCAGCAGCGGGTGTCCATCGCGAGAGCGCTGGCGGGGAATCCCTCCGTCATTCTGGCGGATGAGCCCACCGGCGCGCTGGATTCCCGGACGGGCCGGGAGGTGCTGGGGTTCCTCCAGAAGCTGAATCAGGAGGGGGATACCGTGGTGCTCATCACCCACGATAACTCCATCGCCGTAAAAGCCAAGCGCATCGTCCGCCTTCAGGACGGCCGCATCATCTATGACGGAGACGCCTCCGATCCTGCCGCCGTGGTACAGCCGGAGGAGACCGGCGCGGACGGGGAGGTGGGCGTATGAACTTTACCCAATCCTTCAAGCTGGCGCTGAAATCTCTGAAAACCAGCAAGATGCGGGCGTTTCTCACCATGCTGGGTATTATCATCGGAGTTGGCGCCGTGATCGTGATTCTGTCTCTCGGCAACGGCATGACCAATATGATGAACAGCCAGTTTGAAAAAATGGGCTCCAATCTGATCCAGGTCATGACCTATGGCCGGGGGACCGGCGGCACCCGTGACGTGGATGTGGAGGATCTCTATGAACTGGTGGACAAATATCCCCAGTACCTCACCGGCGTGACCCCCTATGTCTCCGCTTCTGCCAAGGTGCGCTACCAGACGGATGACTATGACCGCACCTCGGTCTACGGCGTCAGCGAGGCGTTTTTCAAGGAGGACACCAAGGGCACCATGCAAGGGGAGACTCTTGCGGAGGGGCGCTTCCTCAGCTACATCGACGTGGATCGGCATCAGAATGTCTGCGTCATCGGCGATTATCTGGCGCAGGCCGCCTTTCGGGGCGACGCACTGGGTAAGACCATCTCTCTGAGCGGTGTGCCTTACACCGTCATCGGCGTGTTGAGTAAGAGCGGCGACAGCAGCGAGGGCAGCGCCGACGATGTGATCTACATCCCCTATGAAAACGCCCAGCGGATGGGCACCGGCACCATGATGATGGGCACCGATGAAATGTTCCTGCTGACCTCCACCAGCCGGGATACGGCGTCCGCTGCCAAGGGCATTGTGGAAAAGCGACTGTATAAAACCTATCAGTCCTCGGACTACTACATGGTCATGACCTCCGCAGAGATGATGGATGCCATGAACACCATGATGAACACCATGCTGATCGTACTGGTGGCCATCGCCGCCATCTCCCTGGTGGTGGGCGGCATTGGCATTATGAACATCATGCTGGTGTCCGTTACGGAACGGACAAGGGAGATCGGCATCCGAAAATCCCTGGGTGCCAAGCAGAAGGACATCCGGGGCCAGTTCGTCATTGAAGCGGGCACCACCTCCGCCGTGGGCGGGGTGCTGGGCATCGTATTCGGCCTGCTGCTGGCCAGAGCTGCCACCATTGCGGTGGGGGCCATTATGTCCAGTTCCATGAACGGCATTACCTTCAGCGCGGTGCCGACCCTTTCCGACATTGCTGTCAGCTTCGGCGTCAGCGTAGGCATCGGCGTTCTGTTCGGCTACCTGCCCGCCAACAAGGCGGCCAAGCTGAACCCCATCGACGCCCTGCGGTACGATTAAGGTTGTATTATATGGAAAAAACCTGCCGGAACAGTCCGTGGACTGCTCCGGCAGGTTTCTATGTAGTGCTGCAGATGGTAAATCCTATAAACCCAACCCGTGGACAGGGAAGAGAATGTCCTTTGCTATCGGTGTATAGAATAGCTTTTCTACCTCAGTGCGGTCATGGGTCCGTCCCAGAATCCACATGAGCTTGGCTACCACAGCCTCCGTGGTCATATCGTAGGCTTCCAAAACGCGGAGGTTTGCTTTCAGACTGTGTCCAACGTGGTAAACGCCTACGTCGCTGCCCTCACTGGGGACCTGAGTAGTAAGAACCACAAATTTGCCTTGTTCTATCCAGCTTTGTAGACAATCATAGAACCCGCCGTGCTCCGGCAGACCGCCGACTCCAAAGCTCTCGATGATCAGAGCATCATTTCGTTCCAGAAAAAAGTCGGCGGCAGAACGGTCCTGCCCCGGTGTCAGCTTCAAAAGGGCCACTTTATTATCCAAAGTGTCAGAAAAAGTAGGTACAGTGGTACAGTCCTGGCGGATATACCGCAGCAGTACTCCATCCCGCAGAATCCCCAGATCCGGATAGTTGATGCTGGAAAATGCCTGAAAACTCTTTGTGCGGGTCTTGCGGGCCCGTGTGCCCAAAATCACGTGATTGTTGAACACGATAGACACTCCGGGGAGATCCGAGGCGGCACAGCGAAAAGCGTCCGTCATGTTGATCTTGGAATCTGTGGAATCAAATCCGATAGGCTTCTGTGCACCGGTGAGAATCACAGGTTTTGGACTGCCTTGGATCAGATAGCTGAGACCTGCGGCTGTATAAGCCATGGTGTCTGTACCATGGGTGATGACAAAGCCATCATAGCGGTCATAGTTTTCCCGGATGCACCGCACCATATCCAACCAATGCTCAGGGCGCATGTTAGTGCTGTCCAGATTCAAAAGCTGTATGCATTCCACATCGCAGATACTGGAGATGGCGGGGAGATGGTTCAATAACTGCTCAGAGGTCAACTCTGGGGCCAGGCCGTCTTCCGTGACATCAGAGGCAATGGTACCGCCGGTGCCGATCAATAAAATTTTTTTCATAAATTCTCGCCTTATCCCAAATCCCGGTGATCCAGCGCCGCAAGCCCAAACCGGGCGGCCATGGTGACGCGCTGGCGGTCCTCCTCCGTCTGAGCCTGCGCCAGCTGCTGCTTTAAATCCCTCAGAAACAGGCCCCGGAGGGAGTCCTCCTCCGCTTTGGCCCACAGGTCCTCCGCCAGCCGGGTCCGGTCCCGCAGTTCCAAGGCGTAGAACCGGTCCGCCAGCGCCGCTTTTAGCGCGTCCGTATGGACGCCGCCCTCACCGGCCTCTCCGGTGAGCAGAATACGGTACAGGTCCTGTGCCGTGTCGGCGGGCAGCGCCGCCTCGATGGCGGCGCGGGGGTCTTGATCGGTGACGTCCACCGTCAAAATTTCATACCGCCGCCGGGCGAAGGGAACGAAGGTAAGGCTGACCTTGCCGGAATCGTCTATCGTGCCGGAATAAAAGCCTTTTTCCCCCAATTCGTCGAACCCCCGTCCCTCCGGGCAGCCCGGCCACGCGCAGACGGTGCCGCCAAAGGTCAAAGGCTCCGCCCGCTTGTGGATGTGTCCCAGCGCCAGATAGGCAAGGCCGCTGGCGGCGATCTCCTCCTTGCGGATGGGATCGTACCGGGCCTCCGAGGGGTCGATCTCCCCGTGGAGCAGGCCGATATGGAGCTTCCCGTCGGCGGGGGCGGTGAAGCCAGTGAGGAAGCCGTCGGCTTGCTCACCGTGGGTAAAGGCCGCACCGTGGAACACCAGATTTTTTTCCGGCCATTCCATTGTTTCCAACCGGGGCTGAGTGAAAATATGCACATTTTCCGGCCACTTCACCGTCAGGTAGGGACTGCCGGGGCCGTACCAGTCATGGTTGCCGGGGGCGATGTAGACCTGTGCCTCCATCTGCCCCAGAGCGGCGGAGAGCTCCTCTGCCGTGTCCCGGTAGGAGGCGGCGCTGTCAAAGAGGTCCCCCGCCAGCAGCACCAGATCAATGTTATTCTGGTTGACGTAGTTAGCCAGTCGTACCGGTAGCTCCCGGCTCTCCCGGCGGCGGGCGGCAGCCTGCCGGGGGGTCAGGGCGGCGAAGGCACTGTCCAGATGGAAGTCCGCCGCGTGAATAAATCTCAGCATAAGCCCCTCAAGATTCCTTTTCTTCCGGACGCCAGCCCTTTGCCACATCCACCCAGGAGACGAAGTTGGAGGAATACTTCTCCAATTCCTCGCAGGTCAGTTCAATGGCGCTGTTGCTGCTGCCGGCGGCGGGGAATACGGTCTCGAACCGCTTCAGGGAGATGTCCAGATAGGTTTTTACATTATCCGGCAAAGCGAAGGAGCACACGCCGCCGGGGTCATGGCCTGTCTCTTATACACATCTCCGAGCC
>DXUR01000336.1 GCA_019417795.1 Clostridiales bacterium
AAGGCGATGTGCTCCTGCCCGTCGAAGTAGCCCTCCTTCACCAGCATCAGGAATTTGGCCCAAGCCTTGCCGGTGTAAACGGGGTCCAGCAGGATCCCCTCCTGCCGGGCCAGTTCCTCGATGTAGGGGGTGTCCTCGGCGTTGGGGATGGCGTAGCCGGCGCCCACATGGTAGATCATCCGGAAACGGCTGTCCATGTCTGTGGGGACGGGCTGGCCCACCAGCCCGGCGGCTTCTTTCACCAATTCGGATACGATCTCCTCAAAGGGGTCGGTATCCACGCCCAGACCTGTGGCCTTGGCCTGCGGGAGAAACAGGGAGGTACCCAGCACCAGACCGGCGGTGGTGCCGCCGGAGCCAGTGGCGGAGGCCACATGGCTGATCTCGATCCCGGCCTCCTTGGCCTGCTCCGCCAGTTCCCGGACGCACTCGGCGTAGCCGATGGAGCCCAGTGCCGTGGAGCCGCCCACGGGGATGATATAGCCCTTGTGTCCCTGGTTGGCCAACACCTCGCAGCGCTCACGCATCTCGGCGTAGATGTCCTCATAGCTGTCGGTGTCCATAAATTCCACCTGCGCGCCGAAAATATCGTCCAGCACCAGATTGCCCTTGCGGTCCGTGACACCCCGCTTTTTCAGGATCAGGACACAGCGCATCCCCAGACGGGCGGCGCAGGCGGCGGTGAGCATGGCATGGTTGGACTGGGCCCCGCCGGTGGTGAACACGGTGTCGCAGCCCTGCTTCTGGGCGTCCGCCAGCAGATATTCCAGCTTGCGGACCTTGTTGCCGCCCAAAGCTACGCCGCACAGGTCATCCCGCTTGATCCAGATGCTCTTGTTGTAGATCCGGCTGATATTTTCCAGCCGGTAAAAGGGCGTAGGATACACGCCCAGCCTGAGCTGAGGCAGATTATTCCAATGACTCATACGCTCATTTCCCCCGGAGTTCCTTGATACGGGCAGGGATGTCCTCCGCCTTGTAGACGGCGCTGCCCGCCACCAGCACGTTGGCACCAGCGTCGATGCAGGTCTGACAGGTGTCGGGGGCCACGCCGCCGTCCACCTCCAGTTCGCAGGCGGGGTTCCGCTCATTGATGAGCTTGCGGATGGCGGCCACCTTGGGCATCTGGTCCGCCATGAATTTCTGACCGCCGAAGCCGGGCTCCACGGTCATGACCAGAATCAGCTCCACCTGATCGATATAGGGCAGGACTGCCTCCCAGGTGGTCTTGGGCTTCAGAACGATGCCCGCCTTCTTGCCCTTGGCGTGGATCTTGTCGATGGCGGCCTGAATGTTTTCCGGGAAATCCGCCTCCACATGGACCGTTACCAGATCGGCGCCGGCGTCGCAGAATTCCTCCACATACCGCACAGGCTTTGTGATCATCAGATGCACGTCCAGGAACATATCCGTGACTTTCCGGATGGATTTCAGCACCGGGATGCCGATGGAGATATTGGGTACGAATACGCCGTCCATCACATCCACATGGACGTAGTCGGCGTCAGCAATGCGATGAATGTCTCGTTCCAGATTCGCAAAATCGGCGGAGAGGATAGACGGAGAAATTTTAATCATGGAGATGACCTCTTTTCTCTAAATTTCCGGCAGATGGGTCGGAGATGTGGGACATGCTTCGTGGCAGACGGCGGCGGGAACGCATAGGATAGCGCAAGCGGCGTGAGCGTCCCCATCGATACGCCCCGCAGCGTCCGCCCTCGGGTCTGACGCCGCCGCTTTTCAGATAGGAGGCCGGCGGCAGCGCCGGCCTCCATTAGGGCGCAAAACAACTGTAATTTCGATGACTGTTTTCAGCCATAGTGTAGCAGACATGGACGGCAAAAGCAACGCCGGGAGAAAAATTTGTGCCCCGCTCCTTTTATTGACCAACGATGGTGCCTATGCTATAATCACCCTGTATGAAGGAAAGGAGGTGGCTTATGCCCGCTATTTCTGTGATCGTACCGGTCTATCAGGCGGAAGCGCTGCTGCCCCAGTGTGTAGAGAGCGTTTTGGCCCAGACCTTTTCCGATTGGGAGCTGCTGCTCATCGACGATGGCAGCCGGGACGGTTCTCCGACCCTGTGCGACGGCTACGCCGCAAGAGACCCCCGCATTCGCGTGTTCCACAAGCCCAACGGCGGCGTGTCCACCGCCCGAAATCTGGGGCTGGAGCAGGCCACGGGACCGTATATCGCTTTTTTGGACGCCGACGACACCTTTGAGCCGGCGGCGTTGGAGACCTTGTGGTATCTGCGGGAAAAGGCCGGGGCAGACAGCGCCGGCTGTGCCCACTACAACGTGACGCCTGACGGGGAACAGCGGACAGAGCTGTTGCTGCCGGCAGGAATCTATGAAGAGACCGGCATCCGGGAAAAGATCCTCTGGCCTCTGGCGGGGGACCGGCTTCAACCGCCGGTGTTCAACGGCTTCATCTGGCGTTTCCTCTTTGACGCCGCCATCCTCCGGGACAACGCCATTACCTTTGAGGGGGCCTATCTGGAGGACGAGCTGTTCCTGATGGAATATTTCGCCAATGTGCACCGTCTCGCGGTGACGGACAAGCCCCTGTACCGCTATCTGGAAAACCCCGCCTCCGCCACCCACCGCTATATGCGGGACTATCCGGCGGTATTCGCCCGGTTTTTGGAGCGAAAGGCGGAGACCGTGGAGAAATACGGCCTTGACGCCGCCCGGCCTCAGTGGCGGGCCAACACAGTGTGGGCAGGGCTGCTGATCGCCGTGGGCAACGAGTATGTGAAGAGCAATCCGAAGCCCGTCCGGGAAAAGCGGAAGGCCGTGGAAGCCCTCTGCGCCCAGCCGGAGTTTGCGAAAGCCATCCGGGAACTACGCCCCAAGGGCTTGGGCCGCAACAAGCAGATCGTGGCGGATCTCATCGGCAGCGGCCGGTTTGGTACACTGACGGCGCTGTACCGCCTGAAAAATCATATGTAAGGAGCAACTATGACACTTTGGCAAACCAGCCTGACCTATCAGATATGGGTCTGGCTTTGCGATGTCTATGAGGACAGTACCCTCCACCGTTTTCTGGCGGCGGCGGGCCGTTGGTGCAACGGGCAGATCGAGGAGAGCCGCATCCTGCGGCCGCTGTGCCGGGAAGGGATTGCGGCCCGGTCTTGGCGGGACAGCTTCCTGTGCCGGGTGCTCAGCGCTCTGGTGAACCTGCCGGGGACGCTGCTTCACGCCTGGTACAAGGCGTGGAACCTGACCTTTGAGGACAGCTTTTTCGCACGACTGGCCTTTGACATGGGAGACAGTGCCTCCATTGCCCAGTCCTGGTGCATCGCGGCGCTGTGGTGCATCCCCTACGAGCGCTGGAACAACGCATACAGCTTTATGACCGGCGTTTTGCTGCTGCTGCTGTTTTACGCCGGGGCTATGCGGACGGGCCGCCGTCTGGATGTGGCCCGGATCGGCTTCTATCCGGCGTTGATACTGGCTGCGGTGACGCTGGCCGTGACCTTCTCCTATGCGCCGGGGCTGTCCGCCCGTTTTTTGATCTACCATGTGTCGGCGGCGCTGCTGGTGGTCATCACCGTCAGTGCCGTGCGGAATGGGGAGGATCTGAAGCGGCTGTGCGCCGGGACGGCTGTCTGCGTGGGCGCAACAGGCGCTTACGGCATCGTCCAGCGAATTCAGGGTGTGAAGGTAAATCCCTCCTATGTGGATCTGAAGGTCAACGCCGGTATGCCGGGGCGGGTCTTTTCCATTTTCGACAATCCAAACACCTTCGCACAGGTGCTTTTGCTGCTGCTGCCGCTGGTGCTGGCCCTGTTCCTTACGGCGAAGCACTGGCAATGGAAGGCCATCTGCGCCGGTATCTTCTGCGTGGGCGGCATGGCCATGGCCATGACCTATTCCCGGGCAAGCTGGGTGGGGCTGGCTGTCGCTATGGCGGTATTCGTGTTCCTCTGGAAACCGAAGCTGATCCCAGCCTTTATCCTGCTGTGCGTACTGGCGGTGCCCTTCCTGCCCACCACGGTGCTGAACCGCATCCTCACCATTACCAATACGGCGGACTCCTCCACCTCCAGCCGCGTGCCGCTCTATCAGGCGGCGCTGGCAGTAATTCGCCGCTCGCCCATCACCGGCGCGGGACTGGGTACTGCCGCTACGCAGGCCTATATTCGGAGCCTCAATCTCTATCACGGCAAAGCGCCCTTTGTCC
>DXUR01000337.1 GCA_019417795.1 Clostridiales bacterium
GCGGAACACATGGACGACGAGACCATCCGCCCACTGTGCGACCATGTAAGCTGCCTCGCGCCGGAGGAGGTGGACTATACCATATCGTTCACCTATTGGATTGCAGAGAGCAACCAGAGAAGTGCAAGTGAAATCCAGAGCAAGGTAACGGCGGCGGTCAAGGACTTCCAGACATGGCAGCGGAAACTTGGGCGGGACATCAACCCGACGGAGCTGATCGCCCGCCTGCGGGCGGCGGGGGCAAAGCGGGTGAAGCTGACAGCTCCGGCGGATGTGGCCGTGCAGACCATGATGCTGCCGAAATGCACCGGCGTGACGGCGACCTACGGAGGGCTGGAGGATGATTAAAAGCCTGAAAGATGCGCAGATCACAGACGGCCTGCCGCGTATCGTGCGGGAACAGCCGTGGGTCAAGGCACTGTCCATGGCCGCTGCCGTGCTGCACAAAAAGACCATGGACTATATCGACGGAAGCCAAATCTATACCGCCATCGACAGCGTGGCGGAGCCGGTGCTTGACGCCCTGGCAGTCAACTGGAAAATCGACTGGTATGACACCGGGTACGACATCGACCGGAAACGGCGCATCGTTAAAACGGCATTGACCATCCGGCGGACGATGGGCACAGTGGGCGCAGTCCGGGCGCAGGCGGACGCTATCTATCCGGGTTCAACCCTGGAGGAATGGTTTGAGTACGGCGGGACGCACGGGAGGTTCCGGCTGCGGGTGAACATCGTCACGGTGGAGGAACGGGAGGAATTTGAAGCGATGTCGCTCCGGGAGATCGAACGGCGGCTTGCGGCGGCAAAGCGGTTCAGCTCCCACTTGGAGGAGGTGGAATACTACGATGCGGGCGGCGTGGCGACAGCTTACGGAATGGCGGCCTATGTAGGCGCTGAGTTCGTGGAGAGCTGCGCCACCATCCGGGTGAACCCAAGCCCGGACACCAAAACAGGGACGGCCACGGCACACGCCCTGGCGGCCTGCGTAGGAGCGGTAATCATCGACTTCGGGACAACCGAGAGAACAGGAGGATAAAACATGGCCTGGTTAGGCGTAATCACGAACAACGGAAACGACCTGCTGACCCGGTGGGTGGAGGGGAAGAACCTGCACATCACCAGAGCGGCGGCGGGACAAGGGCGAGTGGAGCAGACCGCCATGCTGGCGCAGTCGGCTCTTGTGAACGAAAAGCAGACGGTGAGCATCGTGTCCAACACACCGGCAGAAAAGGGCCAGAGGCTCAAACTGCAAGTGACGGCACAGGCTGCGGTGGGGTACAACCTCAACCAGTTCGGCGTATGGGCGAGACTGGACGAGGAAGAAGATCAAATGATCGCCCTGTTCCAGACGGATACGGACATCGGCATTGAAATCCCGAGCAAGGAGGCCATGCCGGACTTTGTGTACACATTCTACGGGCTGCTGGCATTCTCCAACCAAGGAAACCTTACGGTCAAAATTGATGCCGCCGCTGTGGTGACGGCGGAAACCATGGGACAGGCAATCGCCGAGGCCATGGGTGCCCACGCCGGAGACCGGGAGGCCCACGCGGCCCTGTTCGAGAAAAAAGCGGATTTGGGCGCTGACAGAAAAGTGGTGATCGACCAGCTCCCTGTAAACACGCCGAACGGTGTAGCGGGGCTGGACAAGGACGGCAAGGTGAGCGCCGCCCAGCTGCCGGTGAACGCACCGAACGGCATAGCGGGACTTGGCGACGACGGGAAGATCGCGGCGGCGCAGCTCCCCAGCTATGTGGATGATGTGGTGGAGGGCTATTACCATGAGGGTGCTTTCTACTCTGACCCGGCCCACCGGGAGCAGATCACCCCGGAAAGCGGCAAGGTCTACATGGATGCGGAAACCAACATCACATACCGGTGGAGCGGGCACAGCTATGCGCCCATCGGCTCCGACCTGGCCCTGGGCGAAACGCAGAGTACAGCCTACCGCGGTGATCGAGGCAAGATCGCATACGACCACAGCATGACCAAGGAGGGAAACCCCCACGGAACGAAAGCCGCAGACATTGGCTATACCGACAATAAGGGGCTGGGGGCGACCAACTTGCAGGGGGCCATGGACGCAGCTGCGCAAAAAGCAACCGACGCGCAGAAGTCTGCGGACGCGGCGCTGGAAGCCATCACAAAAATTGGGCACACCATCGACGCTGTGCCCAGCCAGAACGGAACGCTGACCTATACCGGAAGCGAGCAAAGCCCGACCTGGAACAGCTATAACCCGGAGACCATGACCATGGGCGGCGTGACCAAGGGAACGGATGCCGGGTCGTATAACGCCACATTTACCCCGAAGGAGGGGTACACCTGGGGAGACGGAACCAACGAGACAAAAACCGTAGTGTGGAAAATCGGGCGGGCCACGATCATGGCGGTGCCCAGCCAGTCCGGGGCGCTGGCCTATACCGGAAGCGCACAGACACCGGCCTGGGCCAACTACGAAAGCACAAAGCTGACCCTGGGCGGAACCACCAGCGGAACCAATGCGGGAAGCTATGAGGCGACCTTTACGCCAAAGGCCAACTACCAGTGGCAGGACGGAAGCACGACCGCAAAGACCGCCGTATGGCGCATTGAACGGGCAAAAATCGCAGTGGTGCCCAGCCAGTCCGGGGCACTGACCTATACCGGCGGGGCGCAAAGCCCGAGCTGGAGCAACTATGACAGCGCAAAGCTGACCCTGGGCGGCACTACCAGCGGAACTGCCGCGGGCAACTACAATGCGACATTTACACCGAAAGAAAACTACCAGTGGCAGGATGGAAGTGTGACCGCCAAAAATGCGGCGTGGGCCATTCAAAAGGCGGCAGGCACGCTGGCCCTCTCCCCCACCTCCATGACCCTGGACGCCTCTGCCAAGAGCAAGAGCATCACTGTGACCAAGAACGGCACGGGGGCGGTCTCGGCCACCGCATCGCCCAGCGGCGTGGTGACGGTGAGCGTGAGCGGGAACACGGTCACGGTGACTGCCGTTAAGGACGGAAACGCCACAGTGACGGTGAATGTGGCGGCGGACGCCAACCACACCGCCCCGAGTGCAAAGACCTGTTCTGTGAAGGTGGAGATGCCGAACATCTACGGCGTGGAGTGGGACGGCACCAGCACAACGGTGTGGAGCCGGACGGATAAGGCGGCAGGCTTCACGAACCCTGTGCCCTATGTGGCCGGGCAGAGCAAGTACGGAAGCCCGTTCGATAACCTGATGCCCTGGAGCGGGATGGTTCGGTCAAGCGACCCCGCAGCGGGCGAGCTGGTGGCTATCCCGAAATTCTGGTTCAAGTGGACAAAGAGCGGGAGCCGGTTGAAACTCCAGATCGCGGACAAGGCGACGCCGGGTTTCCATGTCTCCCCGGCCCACGCAGACCGCGGGGATGGAAAGGGCGAGCGGAACACCGTGTACATTGGCCGGTATCACTGCCACACGAGCAACTGGAAAAGCCAGAGCGACGGGAAGCCCAAGGCGGACATCACCCGGAGCGCGGCGCGGAGCGGTATCCACGGTCTGGGCGGCACCATCTGGCAGAGCGACATCCAAATCCGCATGACGATCTGGATGCTGTACCTGGTGGAGTTCGCAGACTGGAACAGCCAAAAGACCATCGGCAAAGGCTGCGGAGACAACAGCGCCCCCGGAAACATGGGTTATACGGACAGTATGCCGTACCATACCGGAACCACGCAGAGCAGCCGGGATAGTTACGGCCTGGGCACACAGTACCGGAACATCGAGGGACTTTGGGACAATGTGTACGACTGGGGCGACGGCTGCTACTACAACAGCGCGGGGCTGAACATCATCATGAACCCCAATCAATTCAGCGACACCAGCGGGGGAACCGCTGTGGGCGTTCCTGTGGGCGGGTGGCCCAGCGCATTTGCGGTGGCAACGAAAAGCGGCCTGGAGTGGTGCATTTACCCCACGGCAACGGGGGGCAGCGAGACCACCTACTCGTCGGATTACTGGTACTTCGGCGCGTCCAGCCCGTGTCTGTTCTTCGGCGGTGGCTATGACCAGGGCGGGAACCGCGGGCTTTTCTATGTGAGCTACAATTCCGCGTCGAGCTCCAACCGGGGCATCGGCTGCCGCCTCCAAAAACTCCCCTGACAGGGGAGGGGGTGCAGGGG
>DXUR01000338.1 GCA_019417795.1 Clostridiales bacterium
GGCTGGTGCAGCGTAAAAGGAGCCGCGCACATCCAAGGAAATCTTGAATGTGCGCGTTCAAAATTTGAAATTTCACATTGAGAGCAGATTAGAAATTGTCTTAATAGCGGACGCAATGCCCCCAAAGAATGTAACATGATTAGCTGCCGAGGATATGAAAGACTGATACTTTTGGAAGAATGACGGTTTTCCAATGCTTTGTTCCAGTTCGTCAATGGCTTTTAATAAGGCTGCATTATCTTCAACTTTCTGAGCCTCTTTCCGAATTTTAGAAATAATCTCATGTAAAGCTGAGGTGTCAGCAATATTGAAAGTATAATTATTATTTACCACTTGCGCTGGTGACGCTGTTCGTTCCCGGTTGTATTCTTCCAACTGTTCATGATATGTTCGAGCAGAGTTAAAAATCTCAATATGGTATGGAACATTATCTCCCCACATTACCTTTATATAATGTAATTCTTCTAACTCACCCAGAATACCACGCAGTTCGTCCTCTCTTGTATATTGCCGCTGTTCTTCATATTCATGAAAACGTCTTGCCAGCATTTGGGCGGGATTATCGGAAGCCATGATTTCATCCAATACTTTTTCGGAGTTTGATGGCAGTTTACGGAACATTGAATCTGCCTCCTCTGTTTTCAGTTCCTCATTTATAGCATCTGTAATTTCACTTTCAATGTCTTGCATGATTCCATCAATATCAAAATCAAATGTGAATTTTGCCATTTATGCTTTCCCCTCCGCCAGCTTTTGGTACATCTTCATCAGCTCCGCGACACAGGCGCTCTCTGTATTCAGCTTGCCCCAGAATCCATAAGCCTGCATGACGGCTTTATCGTTTTGCTGGTGGGCTTTCCGCAACTCCGGGGGCATGGCAGCTTCATCATACAAGTCGGCAAGGCTGCAATCCGGGTAGAGGTTCCGGGCGTCTAAAATGGCTTGCGCGGTCTGTTCGATTTTTTCACGCTGTTCGTCGGTAGGAGTAGGCCACGGAAAATTGTTGTAAACGACATCTTTGGAATAACGATAGTCACTTTTCAGCCGTCCACAAACTGCCCGCATCCATGCCATATGAACGTTGGAGGTCAAGACACCAAAATGGTAAAGCGTTGCATCTGGAATTGTGATGACAAGGTTTGTGGCAATGGTTTCCTTGTCCAAAAATCCAATGGGTATATATTTCCGCCGTTCGGACGAAACAGCAGGAATTACCACAAAGGTATCTGGATTATTGATTTCTCTAAATTGCGTAGGGCGCTCAGCCAATTTACGGCGTCCCGCATCTGGAGCAGCTGCTCGGTCAGCTTTACAAGCTTCCACGCGTTGCATTACTAATGGCATTTTTCGCAAGTCCGCAGGACTGACACCAACTAACCACAGACACCAGCGTTTTTTGTTGTTTATAAATTCAGCAGCACCTATTAGTTTCTTTATATATTGTTTTGCTAATGGCTCCTTTTTAATAAAGTCAGCATAGTCTACATCTTCAATAATCAAATGCCCACCGTCTGCCGGACGATTTCCTGTTGTCATCAAAGGCACAGCACAAAGAGGTCTACTTCGACTATCAATAAACACATTTGGCGCGTCCATCAGATATGCATTGATGTTTTCTGCCTCTTGTGCCCGATCGCCTGTAAATATCCATTTTTTCTCCAAGTAAGATGCTACGCTAAAACCAACAATGACACAATGCACATGGGCTTTTAAGCTGGCTTCACTATCCCAACGAAATGTTCGATAAGCAAAATCAACATGAATCCCAAAACGGTCATATAGCGGTTTCCACACGCCAGCGACCTGTTCGCCCTGTGTAATAGAGTTTGTAGAAACAAAAGCTGTTCTAATTGCTGTGCCTTGCATAAAAGAAGCAGCCTTGAAATACCAGCCAGAAACATAGTCAATCTTTCCGGCGGTCTTATAGGGCTTTCCATTTTCATCTACATAAATAGAAAGAATGTCCTCTTTCTGTGCCTTATCCTGCAAAGAATAGCCTACAAATGGCGGATTGCCCATAATGTAGTTCAATTTTGTCTTGGGTACAACATCCTCCCAGTTCAGCCGCAGGGCGTTGCCCTCGGTGATATTAGCATAGGATTTCAGCGGGAGAAAATCGATCTGGTGGGCGATAATATCTTCTGTTTCTTTCAGCATCTGGCTCTCCGCGATCCACAGGGCGGTTTTGGCAACTGTGGCGGCAAAGTCGTTGATCTCAATGCCGTAAAACTGATGGATGGAAACCTGAATCGGATTTGCATAATCGCCCATTGTGATTTGGTTCGTTTGGTAGCGAAGCGCATCGTTTTCCAGCCGCCGCAGAGAAATGTAGCTTTCGGTCAGGAAATTGCCAGAGCCGCAAGCGGGGTCTAAAAAGGCCAAACCAGCCAGCTTGCTTTGGTAGGCTTTCAGTCTGGAAACACGGGTTTTCTCCACCGCGATTTCCTTGATCTCTTCCAACTCAGCTTTCAGTTCATCCAGAAACAGCGGGTCAATGACCTTGTGGATGTTCTCAATGCTGGTATAGTGCATACCACCGCTGCGCCGGGTTTCTGGGTTCAAGGTGCTTTCAAATACAGCACCGAAAATGGTGGGGCTGATCGCCGCCCAGTCGAAATCCTCGCTGGCCTTGGAGAGCAGAACATTTTTCAATTCTTCGGTAAAGGGCGGGATCTCGATATTCTCGTCGGCAAACAGACCGCCGTTTACATAGGGGAATGCCGCCAGAGCAGGGTTATCGTCCGCTAAATACTTGTCCCGCTCCTCTGGCTTTTGGTCCAACACCCGGAACAGTTCTGCCAAAGCCTTACGAATCCCGGCAGCCGGAACATCCTTCAGGTAGTCATGGAACATATCCCGCCGCCCGAAAATCCCGGCATCCTCGGCGTACAGGCAGAACACCAGCCGAACGCAAAGGGCATTCAGGCTTTTCAGCGTTTCCGGGGCGGTGGGGTCTTTGTACTGCTTCAACAGCGCATCATACAGCACACCCACCAATTCACCGGCTTGCAGGGAAACTTCCATTTCCTTTTTGATGGTCTTACTTCCGGTGTCCACCAGAAATTGCAGTCGGGAATAATCCTTCTCCAAATCTGCCAGCATCAATACTTCCGGCTCGCCGTTGGGAAAGTTCATATCGTGGATCTCAAAGGTTTGGAAATTACAGACCACGATCCAGCGCGGCGTCTTATTAAACGGGAGGTATCCGGCATAACGGCGGGCTTGCTGGTACGGCGTCAACATCTGACCGTCCGATTGCTTATAGCCCTTTTTCAAATCAATGTCCGCGCCTTTCTGCTCAATCAGAACGCGGGTATCAGCCAGATAACCGTCAATAAAGCTGGTGTGGCTCAGTTTGACGGGCACCTCAAATTCAATGGATTGCTCCGGGTTGGGAACACCATAGACATTTCGTAGCAGGTCAATCCAAAACCTCTGCGTTTCCTGTTTCTCGTCCCCGCGATTTTTCCAGTATGCTGCAAATTCCTTTGCCGACGCCCGCTGCTGAACATCCGTCATGGTGAGAACCTCCTATGTTTTCTCTTGTGCTTTAGTATACTATAAAAGGGATAAGCTTTCCAGAAATATTTATCACGCCTTCCGTAAAAGAATATTTTTACAAAGAGTGGCGTTAAATTTTTGCAAAAATTATTGCTTTTTAGAAGAAATGGGGCCCCAAGTATATGAAAAAGTGCTAAAATGTTGTTAAATCAAATGAAAGGGGAAGCGCAATGTATTTTACCGAAACGATGTTTAATCCCGAGTACATAAATCCGCTGTATTTTAAACAGCAACAAACGCAAATGACACAATACGACTTCTGGCAGGATCAGGAAGTTTGTAAGGCGGCTCATGCGATCAAAGAGCTATGCTGTGCAGTCAAAAACATGGATGTGGAACATCAGAGAGTGGCTTTTCTTGCCTGCCTTTTGGCTATGGGAGAAGAATTCGGCTGGGAAAATTGATGTATTTACGGCATATGTATGCGCAGCCCAGCGGGGCCGCGACGCCTCGGAACAGCGACGCGCATGAGCGCATCGCTGTTCCGAAGGCTTTCTGCGTTCTTCGAGAGCGCCCCGGCCAGGGTCCAAAAGCGGCAAAGTTTGCCGTTCTGATACCCGGCCCGGGGATGTTCGTGAACG
>DXUR01000339.1 GCA_019417795.1 Clostridiales bacterium
CCGTCAAGCCGGACGATGGTTTCAAACTGGATGACCTCACCGTTACCGACAAGAACGGCAATGAATTGAAGTTGACCGACAAGGGCAACGGCAAGTACACTTTCAAAATGCCTGCCGGCAAGGTCACGGTAAGTGCGACCTTTGCGCCGGAGAAAACCGCGGCTGACTATTTTGCCGATGTTCCCGCCAACAGCTATTATGCTGACGCGGTTTTGTGGGCGGCGAAGAACGGCATCACCGGCGGTATTGGCAACGGCCTCTTTGGGCCGAACCAGCCTTGCACCCGCGCACAGATCGTCACCTTCCTGTGGCGTGCTGCCGGTTCTCCCGAACCCAAGAGCATGAGCAGCTTCTCTGATGTTTCTGCGGATAGCTACTACGCTAAGGCAGTTGCGTGGGCGGTGGAGAACGGTATCACCACCGGTACAGGCGATGGTAAATTTAGTCCGGATGCCACCTGCACCCGCGCTCAGAGCGTGACATTCCTGTTCCGAGCCATTGGTAAGCTGGTCGATAGCAAGGCTGAGTTCAGCGATGTTCTCACCGATAGCTACTATGCAAACGCTGTGGCATGGGCCGTGGAGAACGGCGTCACCAACGGCATTGGTAATGGACTGTTCGGGCCGGACAATAGCTGCACCCGCGCACAAATTGTTACTTTCCTTTTCAGAGCCTATCAGGGCAAGTAAACTGAGTCCCGAACGAGTGTGCGTGGAATAGCCAAAGAAATATTGTTTTTAACCGCAAGGCGGCTCCTCTATGGAGTTGCCTTGCGGTTTTTCTATAATATCGTCCAAAAGTTCAAAATTCGACTGCAATCGAGCAAAATCAGACGATTACCGCCGGGCATTGTAGAGCGATTGTATGACACAAAACGGCATTTATCGTGTATGATTTACTTAACGGAGGACACGGATGTTTACAAGGAATTTTGACCTGATGACCATTCACACAACGCTCCCCCGTCATCTCACTTTTACAGTGAAAACAGAAAATTGGGGTATCCCTAACGGCTGGATTTAGTTCCAGCATAGCAGAGGTCTTGTGCCGAGACCTACCGCTGGCCGAGAGGCCCGCCCCTGCTGCCCTTTCTCTGTTCTTATCCTAATTTCTAACAGGAGGGGTATCAAATGCCTTTAGTTTATTATGTGCCTGAGTATGAACGAGACGCTTCGCAGACCCCGTTGGATGCCGAACGCCTGTTGCGGCTTCTCGGTGTGAGCGGCAAACTGACGGGTTTCCGCTATGCGGTCTACATGGTGGAGCAAGTTCGGGATCAGCCGGAGAATATGATTCTTATTACCAAGCGCCTCTATGCACAAACGGCGGCGCATTTTCAGACCACGCCCAGCTGCGTCGAGCGCAATCTCCGCACACTTATTCAGAGCTGTTGGAATTATCCTGACCACAGCTTTTTGAACCTGATTGCCGGGGCTGAATTGCGACAGCCGCCGACCAATTCCCAGTTTATCGACATTCTGGCCGCTTACCTGCGAAATTGACCGACAGGGAGAAAGGCGGCGCTGCCGCCTTTCTCTTTTGCCTGTCACCGAAAATGTGGCTCAATTTGAGACAGATTTCGACACTACCGCCATTCGGCACGAATGTATCGGCAACGGTGCATCTGTGCGGGCTGGCGACAGTCCGAGAATTGAATAGGTCTATTGGATACATCCGATATGCGCCCGAAAGGAAAGCCGTGCGGGATTGAGCAGGCCATGATCCCAACTTGAGAGAGGAGGTATAGGGGGAGCAGCCTTCCGCGCACAAACAAGCCGTGGCTGGCTTGGGGGCGATGACCCGCATATCGGGGAGATACGATTGTCCAGCCTCAGTCCGAGCGTTGAAACGGCCTTGAAAGGCCGTGAGCCGTCGCAGGCAAAGGGGACAACCTGTGAGAACCGCAGGGGGTGAAATTCCCGTGTAAGGTGTGCCAGCACCGTCCAATATGTTCCTGAAATGTACCTGCCAACAAACAAAACTACATCAAAGGCCGCGCCTGCATGAGGGCGCGGTTTTTGTCGATTATAGACTGAGAAAAAAGTGCCAAGCAGCCCTACTGTCCGGTTAAATTGTTTTTAGATGGAAATAATGCTTTTAGGGAGGTGCAACCTTGGAAAAGCAAGAAAAGCAACACAAAATTGGAGCTGCAACCTATGTAATCGAGAGAGTGTTTACCAGCAGCAAAACGCCGCAAGAAGTGGTGGCGGAGGAAATCATTACCACGGCTAAAAAAGTCGATTTTTTTGACCACTCAGGAAAGAAAATGGTATAATATTAGTGTAAATGAGTGGTTCCAGAAAGGAGGACATCATGCGGAACCACATCAAACTCGCTGATATTTACTGCCGCTTATCCGATGAGGAAAAGAAACATAAAAACGAGTCCGAGAGCATTACAAATCAACGTGCAATCATTAGGGACTATTGTGAAAAGCACGATATTATCATCGTAAAAGAATTTGTAGACGATGGCTATTCTGGCGGCAATTTTGAGCGCCCTGGCTTTCAAGCGATGCTGGATCATCTTTCGACCGGAAAGGCCAATATGGTCATTACAAAAGACCTTTCCCGGCTTGGCCGTGACATGACGGAATCAAGTTACTACGCAGAACGCTTTTTCCCTGAGAACGGTATTCATTATCTGGCTCCCGGTAATGATTTTGACTCCATGGGAGATAATCTGATGGCACCGTTCCAATTTGCCATGAATGATGTGTACCTGCGTGATACTTCCAGAAAAGTCAAACAGACATTAGATATGAAACGGAAGAAAGGCAAGTATGCAGCTTGTCCGCCATACGGCTATAAAAAAGCGGAGCGTACCACCGACCAGCTCGTTCCAGACGAAAATACAGCCCCCATCGTCCGACAGATTTTTGAATGGGCAGCCACTGGACTTTCAACGCGGACGATTGCAAACAAGTTGAATGAACAGTGTATCATTCCTCCGCTGAAATACAGGGTAGAATATCGTGATATATTCACCCCACAGGGAGCATCAAGAGCCTCGGACTACTGGAATTATACTACGGTCAAGCGTATCCTGCGAAATCGCGTCTATCTGGGGCACACTGTACTTGGGAAAACTCGTAAGGTCAATGTGAAGTCCAAAAAGAAAATCTCTATTCCACAGGAAGATTGGTGCTTTACAGAAAATACCCATGAGCCATTGGTAACGCAGGAGCAATTTGACCGAGCAGAGCATTTCCTCGGAGAAAATACAAAGGCCAATGCGGCCAACCCCGCGTTTCGTCACAGCATTTTTGGAGGAATTGCATACTGCGCTCATTGTGGCACAGCGATGTGTTCCGGCGGTTCGGTCTACAAGGGTGAACGCGCAAAGTATTGGTATCTTGTTTGCAATAACCTGACAAGTCGAACACGAAACCGCTGTGAGCATGGTGCCCGTATCCGGTATGATGACCTAATGGAGATCATTCGCCGGGATCTGAACGAGTTGCTGTCCTTTGATGATGACGATATTGAAGCTATAACCCAAACAGCTATTCAGCAATCCAATGCTGCTTTAGGTGGCGGCGAAGATAAAGAAAAATCATTGGTTAATATTGATACTCAGTTAAAGCGTATCGTGAAAATGATTGAACGGGCTTATCGTGATAACGCCGCAGGAAACTTGAGCGACGAACTATTGGATGAGATGATGAGTCGCTTTGGGAAAGAGCGACAGACACTTGAAAGCCAGCGTGAGCGTTTGATTGCGGATACCTCAGAGGAAAAGAATATCCGTGATGCGTATGAGCTGTTCTTTGGACTGGCTCAGCGATATTCCTATATTGAAACCTTAGACCGGGATATTCTTCACACCTTCATTGAGCGCATCGAGATTGGCGAAAAAATCTTGCCAGACGGTCTAACGATTGCTGGGCCGCGCACTCCCTACCGGCAAAGTATTCGTATCTTTTACCGCTTTATTGGAGAAATCGCAAAAGACCCTGTGCGGAATGTAACAAGGGTAGCAAATCTTTAAGAGGTCAAAAAACATCAAACCATCTTGGCGTGCATTGACTTCAAAATAAAACTGAGTTTTTATGGTGAATACACACCAAGGGAGATGGGCGTCAATCTGAAGCAGGGCTACAACGGCGACCTGACCAGCCGCGAGGCCGGTTCCGTGGGCG
>DXUR01000034.1 GCA_019417795.1 Clostridiales bacterium
GCGATGGACTGTATACCCACATGGTGGATCTGCAAACCGACAGCCAGAACTGGTCTATCTGATCCGACAGAATTGACAGATCAGTTCCACCCATCCAGAATCAGCAGATACGCATAGTAAAAAGGGCATCTATCCCAGAGGGAATAGATGTCCTTTTTAGTGTCTGCTAAGTCCCAAATGTCTCCATCTTGTAACTCGGATCCCAATATGTTACAATAAAAATTAAAGAAGCTGACCAAAGCAAAAAGGGCCTGTCACAATATATGCTAAAAAATGATAGTGCGATTTACCATCGTAATATTTCTTGCTACATTTGACGCACTTATCATCAAAATCGAAAGGGGCATCGGCTCAACTGCCGATGCCCCCATTGTTTTATTTATGCCGCCCTTTGCTGAAACCGCTGGCTGCGGATGCTCTTGGCCCGTACCTGAAGCTCCTGCGAAAGAAGCTTCAAGACGGAAAACTCATCATCCAGCCCGTCCAGTTCCCGCTGCAGCACGTCCTCATAGTGGCGCTTCTTTTCCTCCAACGCCTGTACCTTGAGTACCCAGCGATCCATAACCGCGGGACTCTGGCTGCTGCTCTTAATGAGGTAGTCGCACTTTTCCTGATAGGCCGCGATCTCCTTTTTCACTGCCAGATAGAATTCCTCCGTCATCTTATCCCGCTGCTTGGCGTCATCAATGATGTAGAAGCTGTTGACCACCAGCGGCGTCTGCTTTTTATTCAGTCCGCTGAGCAGGGTGATGAAGTCCTCGAAAATATCCACGCGCTCCATAAAAGTGCGGGGGACAAAGTACATATGGCCGGTGACACTCAGCTTGGTGGCCTCCATTCCCCGCAGAAAATTAACGCAGATGGTCTCAATCTGCTTGCGGTTTGCGCAGCGCTGGTAGAGCTCAAAAAGCTCCTCCGCTTTTCGGCAGCAGCTCTGCACATCCACCGCATCGTCCAGCACGAGATTATCACAGCGGAACATCCCGTCGTTCTTACCGCAGCTGATATTCGCCAGCTTTTCATACCGGTTGGTTTCGCGGTTCAGGGTTTCTTTGACCAGTTCCCGTGAAAAAATGCCGGCAGTTCGCTTATTATCACGGCAGTAGGCAAGATAGATATTCGTCTCGCCGTCTACTGTGACCGGAACCCGCTCCCGGATATCGCCTGTGGCAGAGCGGAACGCATCGCCGAGAGAAAGCCGGGTGCTGCCGGTGTAGGGAATGCCCATGCTCTCGCACAGCGAGGACAGTTCATCCTTATCCACCAGCAGGTTTGCAAGAGAAAAGTATAAGAACTTTCCAAGCATATGCTCCTGATCGCCCTGTGCCGCACCGAGGAACTGATTCATGTTGATGATCTTTTCTTCCATATTGCTGTCCTTTCTTTGTTACATGGTTGCCGCCTGACTGAGAAGGTAGTCGTCCACTCCCTTATAGGCGGGATTCCATGTGTATTTTGAATAGCGAATGCCTGGGATCTTTCGCACTTCCTTCCGCATGGTGAGAATGGCGCTGCGCACATTTGGATTGGTCATCTGGTCCATGTCCATCGCCTCTACGACTTCGCGGACGCCAAGACTCCGGATGGTATCATTCAAACCGTTCAGCGCGTTGACGCCGCCGATGCAGATAAAGAGCGCATCTTGTGCAAGGAAACTGGCTACATCGCCCTTCAACGGACCTTCCGTCAGAAACGCACGCTTGCTTTGGGTGTTCCCTGTCACATGCACCCACGAATAGCTGCGGGTGCCGGATGGCAGATTTCGGCTGGAAAGCCAGCGGTATTTGCGATTGGCCTGCTGCGCATCATCCAGACGGATCTTCAGCCCTTGAATCAGCCCATCCTTGTTCCGAACCGGAATCAAGAAACCGTTGGGGCCGGAGAGTGTCCAGTCGCCATAATAGGTGCGAAAGCCCGGAATACCGTGCAGGTCATGGCCGTGACTGCGCAGGAGGTCAGCCAAAAGCCGACGTCCGCGCTCTGTCTCCGGCATACTGCGGTACTCGTTTCTTCGGATGCGTTCTTCGCTCAAGCCCCGTTCTAAGAGATTCTCGCCGTGTTTTGGGAGAAGCGTCAGATGCGCCAGCATATCCGAATACACGGCATGGCGCTGCTCCAATGAGCAGGGCTGCCGTTCCTGTGTTTGGGGAGATGGCGGTTGGGGCAAAGGGTAGACCTTGCTCTCATGCGCCAGCTCCAGATAAGCCTCTTTGTTACAGATCCCTTTGAGCCGTGCATACAGGCTTACGCTGTTGCCGTGGGCGCCGCAGAGATTGCAGCGGTATTGGTCGGTATCCGTATTGAGGCTTAAATGATATTTTCCCCGCCCATGGTCACCGCAGAAGGGGCAGCTTGCCTCGACTTCCTTTCGCCGCAGCGTCCGGGAGTCGAGGACAAGCCCACACCGTCTGGCCGTGTCCACAATGGGGATCTTATCGTAGATTTTTGCGGCCAAACGGTTTCACCTCCATCATGCGGCTCTCTGCTCCGCAAAGGCAATGGGTCTTATGGGTTTCACCTGCAGCGCCGCGCCGCTGACACATTTTGCCATGATGATCTGTCCGGTGGGCCTTACATTGGCAAGGTCATCTACCGACTCCATGTTATCGACAAACACGGGGTAATTCCGCCCGGTCAACCGCTTCATCAGCTCAGAGACCTCCATGCCGGCCCGGATCTTCTCCGAAAGAGAGAGTCGGTCGTAACGGCGGCCGCCATACTGGAATTTGAAGGTGTCTTTGACTTCCCCGGTGGATTTCACCACATCGTAGAGCGAGATCTCCACGCGATTCATTTTAAGCTGCGAGAAGGTCAGCTCTGCCCGCTTGCTGATGTAAGCAATCACATCGGCCATTTTGCGCTTGATCTCCGCAATGTTGGCATTGGCCTGCGCGATCTCGCGGTCAAAATCAGGAAGCTGCGCCGCCGTCATATCCTGAAGCGCCGCTATTTTCGCTTCGCTCTGCCGCAGTTCCTCCCGGCATGTACCGAGGCGGTCGTATTCCGCCTGTGAAAGATTGCCGTACTCCAGATCAGCAGTCAGCGTCTGGATCTCTGCGCGCAGACACTCCGTCTCTGCGGAAGCCTGCTCCGCAAGCGAGGCACAGCGCTGCTCCATTTCCGCAGCTTCCGCGGCCCATTTACCAAGGTCATCTTCTTTGAACCGTGCGAAGGTATCCGCAGCCTTTTTGTCCATCTCCTGAAGCTCTATCAGCTGAGCGCGCTGTTCGCTGCCGGCAGCATAAAGCTCGGAGAGCACTTTTTTCAGCGCCGCCTGCACTTCAGACAAGCTCTGCTCTGTCACGCTCCGGTGACAGGCAGGACACTCCATACCGGCGTGAAACGCCTTATATGCAGCGTTTTCCCGCTGATACCGCACACCCAGGTCTTTGACTCTGGCAGACGCTTCCGCCAACGCTTCCGTGAATTTGGACTGGTACTTCTCCACTTCTCTGCGGGCGATCTTTTCCCGAAGAAGCTGAAGCTGTTCCCGCAATTTAGAAGTATCGGCGCGTTCATCCCTGGCAGCTTCCTCATATCGTCCGCTCAGTTCTACAAGCCGCTCCTGCATGGCGCTCACATCCATGCTGGAAAACTGTCTTTGCTCCAGTTCCGCGATCTCCCTGCGAAGGAGGTCTGCCTGCAAGGTCAGCTCCTGCTCGGCCTGCTCATGGGATTCCCCCTGGGACGCCGCCAAGTCCTTCTGGCCTCTCAGATAGGTAATGCGTTCCTCCAGACCACGGATCTCCTCCCGGCAGCGCTTAAGACTGCCCTCCGGCGAGAGAATCGTCTCGTTTTTGAGATGTTCCCGCACGGGCTCAGATAGCTGAGAGAGTACCGTTTCATGAGGGATCGTGGGAAGATATCGCTCCAAAAGCTTTTTCCCATCCTCTCCCAACTCCTCGATAAAGTACAAGGGATTGAAGATGGACAAGAACACATCCCGCTCTCCAAAGAGATCTGCCAGATCCAACTGCCGGATCTCATAGCCATCATAGGTGATGGTCATGCGGTTTTTCCTGCGGGTGCGATTGAGCTCATGGAGCGTGCCTGTTTCGTCCACAAAGCACATCCGAATGGCGACATCGGGGTTATTCTCATTGTGCAGGCGATCAATCCCACGTTCCCCAAAGAAGGGACAGCCGGTAACGGCAAAGGCGATGGCGTCTGCAATGCTGCTTTTCCCTCGCCCGTTTCCGCCTGTGATGACCGTGGGGTTGCCGAACACCAGCTCTGTCGGCTCCTCATAGGACTTGAAGCCCGAAAGCATCAGGCTGGTAATTTGAAACTGCTCGATTTTTTTCAAAGAATTGCTCCTTTCCGTTTTTCGCTGAATCGCTGTTTACGCCGCCCTGTCCTCCTGTGGGACGATCTCATAGGATTCCAGCACATAAAATGCCACGGTATCCTGCTGACGCATGGTGATCTTTACATTGCTCAGAACGGTGCCTGCGCTCAGTTCGGGCCGTGCGCCGCGGGCGAAGGCCGGGATCTGCTTGCCGTCCGGCGCTCGGAGCGTAACAAGCGTGCTGCTGCCGCTCATACCGCCCTGTACCTTGGTGCTCAGAACCACATAGCAGTCTGTTCTCTGCCGCGCTGCGCTCTGCGGCGGGGTAAAGGGGACTGTGCGGGAAACCGCCTCTCTACTTTGCGGTGCGGACGGAGTCTGCTGTGAATCGCTCCGTGTCGTAGGCCGGTCTGCTCTTTGCGGAGCCGATGCAGGCGTGGTCTGGGCATTTCCCTGCTTTGGCTGCGGACTTGCTGCAGGCGCGTTTTCCTCCGGTGCTGTCTGCCCCGGTAGGGTTTTCGGCGTCAGCAGCGATTGAATGCCGCAGGCCGCGGCCGGTGTCAGCCCCAGGCGCTTCAGCGCGCTCAGATAAGCGTTATCCAGCCTGGCGCGTTCACTATCCTTGATCACAAAGCTGCGCCCGCGCTTCTCAATCTCGACCCAGACGGTATTAAGGTCGTACAGCACGCGGCCGATCCCCCATTGGACGGCAGCGCGCTTCATACTGTCGGATAGACCGCCCTTGACAGACTCGATATCCGAATCTTCGGCGCCGTCCCACTTGGTAATGAAGCCGCGGCCTTCAAAGTAGATGGCGATGCCGCAAAGCTGCGCCTCCTTTTTCCCGTTGCTGTGCCAGGGCTTGAAGTCGTTATACCAGTTCTCCGGCCCGCAGACTTCGTCCAAGCGGTTCTGGATGGCGCGGTTTGTCACATAGGGAACGGCCAGGCCGCGCATCTTCTCTTCTATCGTGTTCTGTAGCCGCCATTCCAGATCCTCCGGGGCGAAGGGCTTTGCGAGAGCCTGCTGCATTTCTTTTGGGTTAAGCTGTGCCATGATGTTACCTCCTGCTGATAAAATCTCCCAGTGTTTTTCCATTGGATACCAGAATGTCCGTGTAGTAATATGCGGGATCTTTGTCCTTGAGATGCTCCAGAAGCTCTCCGTGCGAAAGCTTTAATCTGTTATGCTCCCTGTCATACATATCGTCGTTGTCAGGTAGACCCAGCAGATACCGGGGAAAGTTCTTCAGCGCGGAAATCTTTCGATACCGCGGCAGCACATTGTTGCCCGTGCAGACCCGATCATCCGAATGGACATTGGAAAAGGGGTAAAAGAACATCGGCGTATCCACGGTTGGCGCTTCATCGGCAACGACGCCCATGGAACACTCCGCGACTTTGCCGTTTTCCAGAACCCGCACGCCAAACACCATGCGGGGAATCGGAAAATTTGGGTATTCCTTGTCCCCATAGATCACATCTGCCCGCAGTTCCGGATTCCAAAGCACGAAATACTTCTCCGTGGCAGACATGGATAGGTGAAGGCAGTGTTCCGGAAGAAAGCCGCTGTCCAGATAATCATTGCTGGCATAGCTCTGGTTGATAACATAGTACAGCTCCAGAGGATCAATTTCCCTGTAGGCGGCAATGCCGCCCGGTTTTTGCTCCTCTACAATGATCGTGTTTCTGGTGGGAGATAACCGCAGAATGACATCTCTCGAATAATCCTTGTTTTCAGCCGGCTGCATCAGGCAGCCTCCTTTCTTGTGTTTTCCGTTTCTCTCTCAGCAAGTTTTGCCTCTATTCGCCGGATGCTGCATTGGCAGTAACGAAGCAGATCCACCAGCGAATTTGCAAAATAGAGCGGCTCGTAGTAATCCGGCGACAGGCAAAACTCCAGAACGACATGATCTCCGGCGATATGCTGTGAGAATTTGTAAACGGAGTTTGTTGCCCCCAGCACGAAATACTCAGTAATATCATGCAGCTTTTTACTCCATACGCTTTGCCTGCTTCCGTGCTTCGGATCAGAAGCGCGCCCCTGCTCATACAGCCGGTCGATGATTGGATGGGAGCATTGCACGACGGTCGCTTCATACTCTTCATCAAAGAAAAAGTTTACATCGTCAAAAATATCCCACATAACTTCATCGATCACCATGAGAAGCTCCTCCATATCAACGACAGGGTGGCTTTGGCAAAAGATGTGTGCGGCATCCGGAGACTGCATATGCAGGAATTTAATCATACGCAGAAGCAGCAGGATATCGTCTTCATACTCAATTCCATACATAACCGGCACCTCAAAAGAAAGAGCGCTCTTGCCGCTGGAAAACAGGAGCTTTCCGACAGTAGTGGATAAAGCCCTGTATCCAACCATCGAAGACCCGATGATAGACCCACTCATAATTTTCGGGCGTTACATTCTCTATTTGGAACGCATCCCAATCAATGATAGAAAGGTCAATGGTTTCTTCTTTATCAAAGGCTTCCAGCAGCTTTTGGATATACGGGCTGTGCTCTGATTTGGGGAATAACGCCGCGTCGTCTTTTTGCGAAACAGAAAGCAGCATTTTTACGAAAGCATCCTGATCAAATGCAGTCATCTTTTTTCCACCTCCGGGCTGAGCCGCACGACGCAAAGGGCATATCCGGCAGGGTTTGACAGAATCGCCCGCTGTTCCTCTTGAGATGCGACCGCACGGCCGAGGGCGGTATAGTAAATCCCGCAGTCCGGGAGCGGTGCGCCTTTTTGCAGCGAAATGTGCCACAGCGCGTGAATCATCAGCTCCGGATCGCTGCCGTCAACAACCACGGGGCAGATGAGCGAATCGCCTGCTTTCTGCGCATTGTCCATATCCACCTTTTTAATCATGGCGGCTGCATGAAATGCAACGGCCTCCTGCTGTGTCTGCTGCCCGGCCAGGAAGAGCGTTAAGAACAGCTCCGGCTCCTGACAGCCCAGCGCCACGCCGAAAGGACTGGTGAGTTTATGTCCCCATGCGTCATTTGCGGGATGGAACTGGCGGTACAGCTTTCCCAAGGCAGGCATCAGCAGATTGGATACCTGTCCCCAAACCTGCGCGCTGAGCGCGGCCTTGCTGCCGGTGAGCTGATCTACCGGAACAACAACTGCCATGTTGCAAAACTTCATTCTCATTCACCTCAATATTCTTCCGGCAGCAGGATCGTCGTTGCAGAGCGATCCGCTTCCGTGATGATCATAATGCGAAGCTCTTTGGATACCTGATACCATGAAATAATCCGGTTCCCGCTGCGAAGCGCTTCCTCATTGGTCCTTGCATCGCTTTCACAGGTATCACCCCAATCGCCGCTCAGATGGCGTTCCAAAAGCCGGATCAGCCCTGCTTTTCCGACCTTATCCAATGCAGCCGGCGTCGTGCAGAGCTGTCCGCAGCGAAAACGCGCTTTTTTGTCTTGCATAAATTCTGCCTCTTTTCATGTCAATGCCTTAAAGCCGTTTGGCGTCAGGACATTGAAAATCATTTTGTTTGTAATGGTTTCTTTCACTTCGCTGCCAATGTGATTGCCCTGCGCGCTGAACTTTTCCTCGCTCTCTGTGCGGATGACCTTGACGATGCGGCCTTTGATGATGTGCGGCGTATCGCACGCTATGAGGCCGTTGATCATACCGGAGCCGCCGATCAGTCCGATCTGACTGATGGAGAGCGGGAGCAGCGGCCGCTTTACGCCGCTGTCCAGTTCGCTGCGCGCCATCATCTGCGCAAAGCTGTTGCAGCGCCGAAGCTGCTGCTCCAATTCCTTCTGGTTGAACCGCTCACCCTTGAAGGTGTTGACCTCTATCGTGTGATCTGGCAGAGCGTAGCGTTCTTCCGGCATCTCTGCAAGAGAGCGAATGGACATGGGCGCGGACGCAAGCTCCTCCAGCCAGAGGGTATCCTGCAGTTCTGTCTCCCTGGGCTTTCGGATGCCCAACACCGCTACCTGCTTGAATTTCCGAAATTCTCTCTCGGTAAAGCGCCAGACGGTAAGATCATCAAAATTGTCCACAAGGATACGGCAGATATCCGGCGTTAAACGGTAATAGGGAATCACATAGATCAGTAGGCCGCCGTATGCCAACGCAGGCAGGCTTTCGATCAGAAATCGCTTTTCATGCCGGGAGCGTCCGCCGCTCTCATTGATGACCGAGAGATACGGCGGGTTAAGAAACAGCAGATGGAAGGCTTCCCGGCTGATGCTGCTATGAAAGAAGCTGCCGAAGCCCACGCGGTGAAGCCTTGTCTGTGCTTCCTCCGCGCGGCTCTCGTCCAGCTCCACGCCATAGGCATAGCAGTTATTGCCCTGTGCCAGTTGTCGAAGTGCCTTGCCGCAGCCGCAGCAGGGGTCCAACAAGTTCGTGGTCACACCCTCCGGAAATTTGATCCCCCGCAAAAGAAGATCGATATTATCCGGGTCTGTTGGGTAATAGCCCAGCTTAATGTTGTTCATCAGCCGACCTACCACCGCAGCATTGGTCTTTTGCCCTACAGGAAGGGATGAGGCAAAACGGCTCAGAGCCTCGTAGACGCTCTTATAGCCAGTGCTCATCAGAGCAAATCCCGCAAGGCCCTGCCGAAGCTGTCCGGACACTTTCGCAAGTGCGTATTCCTCCGTTTCCATGAGGAAAAGCTGCGTCTGCGCAAGTGCTTCCACCAAGGTTTCCCGCGTCTTACTCAGTTCTGCGTAAATGTCCCGTGCCGCGGCAAGGTCACTTTGGCGGCAGCGCTCAATCCGCGCCCGCTGCAAAACCATGCTTTGGGAGAGCCGGACGATCTTGCCTTGAAGCTGCGCAAGCTGATCCAGAGCATACGGCTTTTGCGCGGAAAGGTCAGGCAGCTCGCTCATAACGACACCCATCCTTCCGCAAGGCACTCAGCGTCTCCAAAAGCTGCGGATATGACCAGGTTTTCAGGTCGCTGCTGGTGAGAAAGTGATTGTATCCGCCTTTGAAGTCCCTGCTGCTTCGGATCGTCCGATAGCAAAGCACCTTCCCATCCGCGCATAAGCGCTGCTCGATCCACACCGCAATGCCTCTGTCCTCCCACATTCCATAAAGGGAGCATGTTCCCGACACCGCGATGCCGCCGCTGTTTGCACTGACTGTAACCTCGTGCAGTCCAAGATCCTTGGCAAGTGCGCGGAGGAATACCTTCCCCACATTCAAAAAAGCTTTCTTACTTCCGTTGGGTCCGCTTTCCCTCTCGCCAAAGATGCAACCTAAATCAGCGGTCAGCAGTAGCGCAAGCTGCCGCATGTGACCTTCCTGTGATTTGATAGACATGTTGTATCCTCCTTTATATCCGGATAAAAGAGGGCAAGGAACACGATCTGTTCCTTGCCTTCCGTTCGGGCGGCTCACGCCGCTCCCTTCCATTCTTTTTCGTGTCCCACCGCCCGCAGCTCCATCTGCATATGGGCAAGGGGAATCCGCCGCTCATAATATGCCAGCAGGCGCAGTCCGCCGCCTTGCGTCGGAACACCGCGATAGATCTTTTCATAGAGCACGGTGCGGCCGTGTTCCTCTACGCGGGTTCTGCTTTCCACTTTTACTTCACACATAGGCAGTTAAGCTGCGGGGCGAAGGATGCGCTCGTTTTCAAAATCGAAAACAGGCGCGTTTTCCTCCGGTGTCCCGGGAATCAGCTTGAGGGTATAACCCTGCTCGCGTGAGAGCTTAAAGAGCCCAACGATACGGTTGAGTTCCTCATCCACTACATCTTCCTGCTTTTCTTCGACTTCCGGCACACTCTGGTCAGATGCAGAGAACTCCGCGCTCCCTTCATTCTGCACAGTTTCCATGTGGTCTTCCTGCGCGGGCACAAATTCAGCATCCAGAACTTCAGCTTTCTGCCCGGGCGCTGTCAGCGCCGTCCAGAACGAGCGCAGCATGGAGGCAAAGAGTGTACCGAAGAGGGTGCGCTTTTTCGGCGTGAGATTCACGACCTCCTGCGCCACGACCTCATCCACCTCGCTGATCGCTGCCGTCAGCTTTCCCGTTTCCACATAGGCTGCGGAGAGGAAGCAGGATACGGCGGCACTCTCGGAGGCAAACACCTCCGGCGCCTGCACACGCTTGGCAATCAGGCGCTTGCAGATCACGGTGCCGCTTTCCACATCGTCTATGCAGACAGTATCCGCGTTGATGCTGCCGGCGTCGATCACGCCGCTTCCGGTGATGCTCTGCGCCTTGACGCCATAGGTCACATGAAGGCGGCCATGCACCACCAGATGCTCCGTTGCCAGAGACTCATAATGGACGGTTTCTCCCTTGGGAATGTAAACAGTTTTCATTTTGTATTCTCCTTTTTCTTTTTTAGATGGCTATACCATCTTTTTTCTTTTCAGGCTGCCATTTCCTCTTTCAGCCGGACCGGTACCACGAGGGCAAAATCACTGCGCCCCGCAGCATCGATCACGATGGGAGCATAGGGACTGCTGAGATGGATGCAAACCTCCGCTTCCCCCTTAAACTGCTTCAGGGCATCCAGCATATGATAGAGATCAAAACCGAGAACCATGTCTCCGCGGCCCCTCACCTCAATGCCGGTTTCAAATGCTCCGCCGGACGCCGTAATGGAAAGCTGTTCGCCTGCAAAGCGCACATAAGGCTTTGCCGTGAGCACAGAGCACTCCTTCAGGTAATTCAGTTCCCGCACAAAGTCAGCCGTTTTGACAGTCATGCTCTCACGATACCCTTTAGGGATCACCGCATCCACGTTATAGGTATCCACGCCCTGTAAGCGGGCAAGCATACGCAAATTGCCGCTTGCAAACAGCACATGGCTGCTTCCGATCCGCACGGTCATATCTTCCTTGCCGAAAGCGCTCAGGTGCGCAAGCACATCGGCGCGCACCAAAAAAGGCTTTGGGAAAGAAACACCTTCCAGCGTATCGCAGGCAAGGCGGGTTCCATCCAGTGCGTAGACGCGATTCCCGCAAAACTGCACGCAGATCGCGGCGGGTCTTGCACTCACGCTGGGCTTTTCCGCAGCATAGCGCACACGCTCCACACAGGCGGAAAGCCTCGCGCTGCTTACTGAAAATGCATCGCCCTCCGAAGCCTGCGGCATATTCGGATAATCCGCTCCGTCGTAGACCTCAAATTCCGCACCGCGGCGTTCACAGCGGAGCAGGACCCTTCCGACTTTTTTGCTGCCGCTCCGCGTTTCGGAAAATTCCATCGTCAGCTCACCGGCAAAGTGGGAACAGGCGCGCAGGATGTCCTTGGTTTTTCGGAAAACAAAGAACATATCATCGCCCGAAGCCGGAAGCTCTGCTGTAAGCCATGTTTCGAGATCTGTTGCCGTCAATGTGCAGCGCCCATTCTGAATCCGGAGACAGACCTCCTCCAGAATGGGTATTGCGCACTTTTTGAGGATTTTACTGACTTTGCTCATTGCATGGGAAAACTCTTTTGCGTCAACTACTGCACGACTCATGCCGCACGCCTCCTTGTCTTCTTTTCCAGCACTGTCTGCATCCGGATCGTTCGGGTGGAAAAATCCGTCTGCATGGCATTGTTTTCTCCATGTGTCAGAATGTTATAGACCATGATGAGCACAGCGGTTGCCGCAGTCACATTGGCCACAATACTCTGCGGATCTTCCTGTGCGGCTTCCGCACAGCTGATCTCCGAAGGGAACAGGTCGGTGTCCTTCAGCATTTCAGGATGAACGCCGCCGATGGATTTGCGGATCGTTCTTCCGTTCCTTCGCACGCCGCACACGACCTGCCCGGTGTACTTTCCGTTGCCGCTGTCGATGTAGATGAGTTCCTCGCTCTGATGAAAAGCCTGATGGCAGAGCTGCCGCGTCTTATTGTTATCCACGCAGCCCAGCAGCAGTACCATTTCCTTCGTCCGCTTGGTAGAATAGGGATTCAGCTCCCATTCCTTCGGCTCGATCAGTTCCATCAGATCCGGCAGCTTTTCAATGAAGTTTGGAACATACTCTGTCTCCATTCCAAGCACAGTGGAATACCGCTCTGCCAGCACGCGGGCTTTATTTTCACCCAAGTCTGCGGGGACAAAGTTCTGCCGGTCCAGGTTCTTTGGCTCGACAATATCCCCATCGCAGACAACAAAGCGGGCAGGACGATCCAGCATATGAAGCAGGCGAAACACATACGGGGCAACATAGCCTCCTGTGCCGCCGGCTCCCAGCATGACCACCTTGACCGGGCGATCCGTTGGAAACTTCATAGGAACGCCTCCTCCAGAAGGTCCCGGAAGCTGCGCTTATCCGGCTTTTTGAATTGCTCGGACTTTCTGCTGCGGATACTTACCTGCGTCAGCCATTCCTTGGGAAACGGCTGCTCCAATCCTTCCATCACAATATTGGGGTCGATGGATACAAAGGAGTCGCCGCAGAAAATACGTGCTTTGACGTCCGGATAGAATTTATCGAGTTTTCCCAAAACGAGGTAGAGTCCTGTGGAGCGCTCATCCTGATCATCTTTACCGGAGAAAAAGGCATCCATGCTGTTATGAGAGTGGATATCCGCGTAGCAAAGATACCGCTCTTCATCGTCATAGGGGCAGTCATGGAGATCGGCCTCGACTTCCTCCTTGCATACGCTCTGCTTGGGGACATAGGCAAAAAAGCGTTTTTCCGCCTTGTCCCAGTAAATCTGGGCAAATGCTTCATTTTCCCCATGATCCGTCATAAGGGCACGGAAAAAGGCGATGATCTGTCCCATCAGCTCGGCGGGGATCTTCGGCAGAGCCGGGGAAAACCCGGCTCTGACCTCAGAGAAATCCACCACATTCTTTTTGGGGGCGATAAACTCGCCCTGCTCCATCTTACGAAGTTCATAGATCCTGCCGTCGTTGGAGGGGATCAGGCAGATGACCTTATCCGAGGTGCGAGCCTCTTCCAGGGTGCCGAACTTCCCCTTATAAGCGGCATTTCCCTTGGTTTTCATTTCCACCTTGGGCTTTACATAGCAGCAAGGGTCTTTGTCTTTCGTTTTCTTGAGGGCGTCGAGGAATTCACGGGAGCGTTCAATCATCTCCTTCATGGAAATGATCGTGGTCCCCTTGGGGTCTTTGACCTCTTTACGAATACCGCAGTATTCCACGCTCCAGGATACCCTTTTGCCTTCCTCCAGATCGGTAAAATCATCGGACTTACGGATGCGCAGTTCCTCAAAGGTCATGGAAGGATCGTCGATCTCCTCTTTCACGCCCTTGTGGTAAAATACTGGCGGCTTTTCCAACAGGCCCTTTTTGGTATTCTCCGCTGTTTTCTGCTCAAACGCTGCGGCAATGGGATTCTCCGCAGGAGCTTCGACCGGTGCCTTGGCGATGGGTGCGGTTGTTGGCTGCGATGTTGCAGCAACTGCCGGTGTGATTTCCGGCATCACAGGTGCCGGAGACGGCGGAATGCTCTGTGCTGCCGCCGGAGGCGCAAACGGGTCTCCCTGCGGCGCAGCGCCGCTGTTTCCGAATATCGCGCTGATGTCCAATCCTTCTTCTTCGGGGATCTCCTGAAAGGGCCACGCGCTGTTTCCGGGTTCACTCATAGTAAATTGCTCCTTTCGATTTTGGGACAAAAAAAGACCGCAATCACTCCTATGAGCAATTACGGTTTCGTTCTCGTCCTTATTACATTTCAAGTCGTTTGGGTTCGACGGTACTCGCAAGGAGCATGCCACATCTCTAAGCGGTAAAACCTCCATGAGCTGTGCAAAGGGCATACTACCTCCTTTCCACTCTTTCTTTCCTAACTTACTCCGCCCTAACTTACTTCGCCCTGAAATACAGCTTCATTGTAGCATTACGGGGAAAGACTGTATAGTTGGAGTTTTTCCATAGTAAAGAGAACGCTCTGGATAGTATATTTTCACCAAGCCCCTTTGCTCAGAATAGCCTTGATTGCAGCTTCGTTCCATTCCGTGTTCGTAACGTCGGCAGACTCCACCAGCGCTTTGACGGCCTGAACGGGATCCGCCTTATGGTCTGTAGCCGTTGTCCTCCGCCTGCATCACAGGGTCGTCCACCTCCGCACCGGGAATATACAGCCATGCCACGGTGTCGGGATTCTTCGCTCTGGCTTCCGCCAACTCTGCCTGCCTGTCCACCGAGGGGATAACTT
>DXUR01000340.1 GCA_019417795.1 Clostridiales bacterium
TTCCGCTCTCGATGCGGCTCATATCCAGCACATCATTGATGAGGGAAAGCAGATGATGGCTGGAGATAGAGATCTTTTTCAGGTAGTCCAGCACCTGTTCCTTATTATCAATATGGGTCGCAGCCAGCGAGGTGAAGCCGATGATGGCGTTCATGGGGGTGCGGATATCGTGGCTCATATTGAACAGGAACTCCCGCTTGGCACGGTTTGCCGCACCCTCGTGCTGGAGTGCGATCTCCAGTTTGCGGTTCTGTTCCTCCAGCTGAGCCTGATACTTCTTCTCCTGCTCTTTCTTCTGCTGCTCCATCTCCTGCACGGAGCGTCTGCGCAGCACCCGAAGGACCATTACAAGCAGGATGTAACCGGCCAGCGCCATCAAAATCAACGGAAACGATTCACGGAAGACGGATTTTTCATCCGTATACGCGTAGAGATCGAAAGACCTTCCGTGGCAGTACATTCCAAAATAGCAGCCGGAGCCGTTCCAATCGTGGGTATGGGTCAGCGTTTCGGCCGCCCCGGCTTTGCGGATCTCCTGCACTGGCGGACTGTCCGCAGCATTCTGCCCGATGAGTTCCGGGCGGTTAGAGGCAATGACCTGATTGTTCTGCACGATGAACAATGTGCCGCTGGTCTCAACCGAGTAGCCGTCCAGTACACTCTGAATGGACAAGGCCGTTCCCTCTACAAATTCTGCCGGGGTATAGCGGTAGGCAAGCAGGATCACCTCTTTGCTTTCTGCCCGGTGTGCCGCAACATCCACGGCAGACCCATCCTCCAGCAGGACCCGCTTCAGATAGGTTTTTTGCGGGTAAGCGAAAACGTCCAGAACGGCATCATTTTTGAGCTGTTCTCCAAACTGGGCATAGCCGATGCCGTTCGTTGTGGATTCGCACAGGAGCGTACCGTCCGGGGCCAGAACCGAAATACCTGTGAGCCAGAGCAGCTCTGCCTGCCTGTTCAGGCACTGCGGGTCGGAAAGGTCGAGCGCAGGGGCCTGTGCCAGCTGATGCACCGATACCGCCGCGCGGCGGAGCGCTTTGGCCACGACCGTATCGTTGTGCTTTTCAAAGCTGGTGGACTGGGATTTGACAAAATCAAGGGTCTGGCAGAAACGAGCCTCCGTTGCGCGCAGTGCCTGCCAACTCGAGAAAAAAACGACGCCGGCCATAAAAAGCACGCCGATGACCAGATAGAGCCCCCATCTCCATGTATCTGAGATGGGTTTGTTTTTATGTGCCAATGGTGTCCACCTCCAGATACTGCGAAGCATGTTCAAGATACTTGCCAAGGATCTGCTCCAGTGTGCCGTCTGTGCGCATCTGAGCAAGAACAGCGTTCAGCTGGGTGTCCAGCCCGCGGCTGTCGTTTTTGGCAAAGGCGATGCCCAGCCCGGTGATCAGCAACGGTTCTTCGAGGATGCGGAACTCCACGGAATTGTCCTTCATGTATTGCAGGATGGCCGTCTCATGGGCAGCGATGGCATCCACATAGCCGCAGGCCAGCATCGCATACTGCACGCTGCGGTCTTCGGTGCTGAACACATCGACCGCTTGTGGGATGCGCGGGTCGGAGCCGCTGAGAAAGATCTCCTCCGGCTTGCTGGTGCTCTGCACGGCGATGGTCTTTCCGGCAAGGTCGCCGAGTGTCCGGATGCTGCTGTCGGCATCCACCGCAGCCACCTGACGGCTCACCATGTAGGGTCCCGCCCAGCGGTATACCTCCTCGCGCCCATCCATGGAAAAGCAGCCCCAGATGCAGTCGATGGTACCGCTTTCCACCAGATCTGTTTTTTGCTCCCAATCGATCGGTTCAAACCGGGCAGCATATCCCATGCGGCGGAACGCTTCGGTGGCGATCTCCACGTCGATCCCGGCGGGAATGCCGTCATTGTTCAGATAAATATAGGGCGGATAGGTATCGCTTCCCACAATGAGCTGCGGAAGACTGCTGTCCTTCGCGTTCGTTCCGCCGCAGGAAGTCAGACTGCCGACGGCAGCAGATGCCGCCAGCAGCGTGCAGCCGCGCAGAAATGCACGGCGTGAGATTCTGTGTTTCATTTGGACTTTTTGTTCTCCTGTTTTATTGCATCCATTGCTCAGTTGTGCTGCTGTAATTCTTCTTTCAGGTCAGCCTGAATATCCGTCAGGCACTGCAGCAGCAGCGGGTTGAACGCTCCGCACTCGCCGTTCAGGATCATCTGCACGGCTTTTTCGTGGGAGAAGGCTTTTTTGTAGCAGCGTTCGCTGGTCAGTGCATCGTACACATCAGCCAGCGAGACCAGTTGTGCGCTGATGGGGATCTCATCGCCCTTCAGCCCATCCGGGTAGCCGCGCCCATCCCAGCGTTCGTGGTGCCAGCGGGCGATCTCGTAGGCCGTTTGCAGCAGCGGCTGCTCTGCAAAATTATCCAGATCATGCAGCATCTGGGCTCCCAGAATGCTGTGGGTCTTCATGACCTCGAATTCCTCCGGGGTCAGCCTGCCGGGCTTATTAAGGATCTTTTCGTCAATGCCGATTTTTCCGATGTCGTGCAGGGCAGAAGCCAGCGGGATCATATCCTGCTGTTCCGCAGTGATAGAGTATCTGCTGCTGAACTCCAACAGACGGCGGAGCAGCAGCTCGGTGATGATACGGATATGCCGCACATGGGCGCCGCTTTCACCGTTGCGGAATTCTACGATATGACTCAGTACACCTACCAGCATATCCGTATTATTTTCACGGGCGCGGATCTGCTCAGAGACCATCTGCACCAGCCGCCGCTGCTTGGCGTACAGCTTGATGGTGTTGGTCACACGGCGGTACACGATATGAGCATCGAAGGGGCGATTGACATAATCACTTGCGCCCAGCTCATAGGAACGCCGGATCGTCGCATCGGAGTCCTCGCTGGAGATCATGATGACCGGGATATCCTCGATGGTGTGGTTGGCATTCATGGCTTTCAGCACTTCAAAGCCGTCCATAACGGGCATATTGATGTCCAGCAGCACCAGTGCAATGTTTTCGGCTTCTGCCTGCAATTTTTCCATGCATTCCCGTCCGTTTTCTGCTTCCAGGACATGGTAACTATCCCCCAGGATCTCTCTCAGCATCATGCGGTTCATTGCGGAGTCATCCACAAGTAAGATCTGTGACTTGTTCTGCAAAAGTTTTTCCAAAGCCGCCAGGTCATGCCCCGGAACCTCCACCATGACGGCATTCTTGCGGCACTTTGCCTGATACATCAGCCAATCTGCCCGGCGAACGATGTTTTCCATAGGGTCGGCGAGGGACTGTATCGTTCCGCCAATGCTCAGCGAGATACGGAAATGCGAATAGCCGGGTACAGATGCCATCTGCGCGGCGGTGCGGATCTGTTCCAGTTTGGTCTGCAAAAAGTCTCCCGGAATGCCGGATAACACCAGCAGAAATTCGTCTCCGCCATAGCGGATGAGCAGGTCCGACTCCCGGATGCAGGACTGGATGGTGTTTGCCACCGTTTTCAGTGCCATATCTCCGGCGTAATGCCCATAGGTATCGTTGCAGATTTTGAAATCGTCCACATCCATCAGCGCGATCCCTGCCGGGCCGATGGATTTACGGACAACTTCTTCGTAATAGCGGCGGTTGTAAATTCCTGTCAGCGGATCCCGATAGAGTTTTTCTTTGAATGCCTGCTCCTGTGCAGTACGCTGCTCGGTGGTTTCGTCCATCGGTGCTTTCTGATTTTCGGTCAATCGCTTCAGAGTTTGCTCTGCTGCGGCAAGAGCAGCTTCCTGTCGATGAAGTTTTTTCAACAGCTGCTGCTCACGCGCTTTGTAATATTCCTCGATCTCGGAAAGTGTATTCACGTTCTGACCCTCTTCTAAATCATTTGTGTGTTTCATCTGCGAAAACGCGCTTTTCCGCTATTTTTTAATGGGGGGGTAACGCGGAAGCGTTTTACGGTCTGTTCCAGTGCTGCAATGTCCACGGGTTTGGAGAGATGTTCATCCATGCCGGCTTCCTTGCTCTTTTGCATATCCTCAAGGAAGGCGTTGGCGGTCATGGCAAGGATGGGGATGATCCTGCCCAGCGGATTTTCGCTATTGCGGATGCGGCGGGTGGCCTCCAGGCCGTCCATCACCGGCATCTGCACGTCCATCAAAATCATGTC
>DXUR01000341.1 GCA_019417795.1 Clostridiales bacterium
CATTTGGAGACCGTCACCATCATCCACGGCAAGGGTACCGGCGCACTGCGGAATGCGGTGCATGATATCCTACGGCGGAATAAAAATGTGAAGTCTTTCCGTTTGGGTGTCTACGGTGAGGGCGAAAACGGCGTCACTGTGGTGACCATGAAGTAATACGAAATATTGGCACAAAAGAATCAAACAAACACGCCATACCTCCCGGTATGGCGTGGTTGTTTGTTTATTCAGCCGGACAGCTCCCGGATCTCCGTTTGGATCAGCCGTCCCGCCGCGGCGGAGAGCTGGTCCATCCGGCGAATGGGAGCCAGATCCTGCCCGTAGATAGCACGGGCGTTGGGAACGTTGGCGTTCTCCCCCATAAAGACGGCGGCCACCCGGATACCCTTCCGCCGCAAGGCCCGGACCTCGTCCGCCGTATCCTCCACACCTACCTGACCGTCGTAGTCCCGGCTGAGGGGGACCTTGCCGGTAGGGAGGATCTTGTGGCTGTCATCGGGGCTGGCATCCGTCAACAGGATCAGCAGGTGCTTGTCTGCCGGGGCGGTGTTCAGCAGCTCCGCTGCCATCCGCAGCGCCAGTCCGTCCCGGTTCCAGCCGGCAGCGAAGTAGTCAAAAATCTTCCGTTCTCCGTTTTTCTCACCGAAATCCTTCAGCACCCGCAGCACCGTATAGCCCCGGAGACTGCAAAAGCTGCTGACGCGGACGGGGATGCCGCAGTCCGCAAGACTTTTTGCCAGAATATACCCTTGGGCGGCGATAGTCTCCTGACAGTGAAGTCGGGAGGCAGAGCCGTCCAGCAGCAGGTCCACCGTAAAGCCGGGGGTGCTTTCCTCGTCGCTGCGCAAAAACACCTTATCGTCTCCCAGCACTGGCAGCCTCCAGACCCGCCGGCTGTCCAGATGGCCCTGTCGGGCGGAGACGGCGTCCGGCTGCTGGTGGATCAGCATACAGTTGCGGATCTGCTCCGTCAGCCGCAGGAGGGCGCTCTGATAGAGGTCGCTGTTTTTGACATAGGTGGCCCGGTTTCGCTTGGCCTGCTCCTCTGCCTGTTGAAAAAGCCGCTGGGCATCGGCGCTGACCGGTTTGTCGGGCGACGGCTCCCCACGGGTGAACCAGAGGTGGCAGCCCAGATGGTTTCCGGTGCAGTCCCGCTGCTCCATCAGCGCCAATTCCTTGGGAGCGTACAGACTGCGGCCGAAGCAGCGTTCCACATAATCCCGATCCTCGGTTTCCCGCTCATTGGAACGTAAATGGGAGCGCAGGGCATTGGACGCCCGCACCATGCCGTTTTCTCCCACCGCCGCAGATCGGCCGATGGCCAGATCGTCGGTGCGGACCATCTCCGTGGTGAACAGCTTCGTCAGCAGTGGCGCCCACCGCTCTCCGAAATGGAGGGTAAGGGGCGTTTTGGCGTGGGCGGTGCCGTCAAAGCGGAGATATTTTTGGAAGGCAGTCCGGATCGCCGCTGCTACCTCCTCTCCACTCATGGTACCGGGACAGGCAAGAGCCTCCGACAGTCCCTTTTCCCAAGGGGTCAGCACAGGCAGTCTCTGCCCAAGCACGGTTTTCCATCTGGCGGACTGTATGGCGTACACCAGCTGGTTTTTCTCCATCCACTCCTGCCGGGAAAGCTGATATTCCGATTCAAAAAACGCGGAAGCATGGGCCTGCCGCAGTGCTGCTAAAGCGGGACGCTTCGGTAATTCCTTCTCATAAACGGCGTTTTCCAGAGCCAGCCACGCAAGGTCATCGTACACGGCCTGCCGTGCGTCCCCCGCCCAAGCGGCGAACAACTGCTTGGGAAGCTCATCCCCAAACCATTTGTGGACCAACCCAATGACGCAGTTCATATAAAGATCAGGCTGGCCGTCAGACTGCATGGCCAGAAACTGCGGTTCAAATTTGTAGTCCCCGCAGGCAGTCCACACCTGATTGATGGCCCGCCGCTGGCGGGCGCTGTAACCGGAGGTTTCCATATCAGTCGGTAAACAGTCGGCTGCGGTCCAGCTTCGCCGGGATCCGGGCGGCAATAACATCCCGGATGAGACCCTGCTCGTAGCTGTCGAAGGCCTTATTGGTGATACCCATGTCCAGCGCCGTTCCGGCGCTGATCCCCCGGCGGATCAGCCGCAGAGCGTCCAGCATACCCCGGAGATCCAGCGCCTTAGAGGAGATCTCGGCGCTTTCGCACTTTTTTTGCAGGTCGAGGAAAAGCTGCACGAACTGTCCCCGGTATTTCTTCTCCAGCGAGGGAAATTCCTCTCCCAAAAGCCGGTCCAGACCGTCCCCGTCAATGGCGGGCATCTGGATCACCGCGAACCGGCTGGTCAGGGCCTCGTTCAGCTCTCGTGTTCCGGCGTAGCCGTAGTTCATGGTGCCAATGAAGCGGGCGGCTGGATCCACCTCCACCCGATCATAACCGGGTACATCAATGGCGCGGCGGAAGTCCAGCGTGGCGTGGAGCACAGCCAGTGCCTCGTTTTTCGCCATGTTGATCTCGTCCAAGATCCCGAAGCCGCCATGCTGCGCGCAGAGATACACCGGGCCGGGACGGAAGGTCACCTGCCCGTTTTCAAAGGTATCCATGCCGATGAGACTGGCGGCGTCCATGTTCACATGAAAGGATACATCCCAGCTTGGCCGTGCAAAGACTTGGGCCAGATTTTCCGCCAACACATTTTTACCTGTAGCCTTGCTGCCGGCCAGCAGCAGATTTTCCCCGCACAGGAGGGCGGCAATAGAGGCTTCCCAGACCTCCTTTCCGTAGTAATGGTAGCGGGGCTTGGGGATCCGGTTTTGCAGCTCCGGAGGGGTGGGATAGGCGTTCCGGTATTTCCGGATGCCCTCCAACAACTCCTTACTGATTTGCTCCTGCTCTAAAAAATCCAACAAAATCGTTTACTTCCTTTCTGTTGGGTGCGCCGCGGACACGCGCCGTCTTTTTTCGGCCCCATCATAGCACGATGATTTCTGAAAATCAACGGGATATCAACGTTTTTTGAATTCTGTGGAAATAGCGGTTGATTTACCTACAAAACTGGTGGTATAATAAAGACGAAAATACGGAGCAAGGAGGATATACTATGATCTCAACAAAGGGGCGGTATTCTATCCGGATCCTGCTGGACTTGGCCGAACACCGCAACGGAAGCTACATTCCCATGAAGGACGTTGCCGCCCGCCAAAACATTTCTCTGAAATACATCGAGCGACTGATGCCGGCCCTGAAGGCGGCCGGTCTGGTGGACAGCGTCCACGGGATCGGCGGCGGTTACCGGCTGACCCGGGAACCGGACCAGTATACCCTGTGGGAAATTCTACGGCTGGCGGAAGGGGATCTGGCTCCGGTAGCCTGCCTGCAAAGTGGCGCGGCCCCCTGTGCACGGGCTGCGGACTGCCGTACCCTGTCGGTGTGGGACGGCTATTATAAGCTGAGCCGGGACTACTTTTCCGGTGTCACGCTGGCGGACCTGATGCGCGAGCCGCGGACAAGTGACTATGTAATTTGAACAGGCGGGACCGGACGGAAGTCTGGTCCCGTTTTTTCAGCTAAAATCGACCGCTGTCAAGGGAGAAAGCCTTGCGTGTACGTAGAAAAGGACAAATGCTGAACGGTTATGTAAAGTGATTTTTGCTTTTTCGTTTGGTTGAAAATAGGGTTTGCGGTTTTGCGGATATTTGGAGATATTTGTTTGAATGCGTTGATAATACCAAAGAAAAACGATGTTGATAACTCTGTGGAAAATGTGAATAACTCCTTGTAGATGAAAATTATTGTCATTTTTATGTAAACACTAACGCTTCCCGGCGAAACCGGACGCTGGCTGCGGTTTTTGTCAAATTATGAACTTTTTACAGAAAGTTACATGCGGAACGCGAATCCGGCGTTTGTAAAGATGGCAAATCGCCCATTTTTCAGAAGCTCCGGAAAATCCATAATATACAATTCGTATTATCCCCGTTCGACAGTAGAAAAAGTTCGTTTTCCTGTGAAAATGTGTTGACGCTCCGGTAAAAGTATGGTATCATATTTTCTGCTTAAATTATCTCATCGTTCCCCATGCTGGCGTAGAGCAGCTGATTCGTAAGAATCAGGTCTGCGACTCCAAAAGTGAATATGCTAATGTAGCTC
>DXUR01000342.1 GCA_019417795.1 Clostridiales bacterium
CCTCCATTAAGCGCATTGCCGACGGCTTCAACATCGCCGTTTTGCTGGTGCATCACCTGCGAAAGCTGCAAGACAGCGACGATCCCTTTAACGATGTCAGCGGCTCCACCGGTATCATCGGCGCTGCGGACACCAACTTCATCCTGCGCCGTAAGCGCAGCGGAAACGCCGCTACGCTGCTGGTCAGCGGGCGGGATGTGGAATATCAGGAACTGACCTTGCGGTTTAACGACCTTGTCTGGGAACTGGTGGAGCGCAAGAACAGCGAGGATATTCACAAGGCAGAGCTGCCGAAATTTCTGTTTCGGGTGGTGGACTTTATGGAGTGCCGCACCGAATGGGTAGGCACGGCCACGGAGCTGCTGACCGAAATGAAGGAGCAGGAGGTCACGGCCAATATGGTCACAAAGTATCTCGGCCAGTTCGCCTATGAGGTGCTGGAGCCGCTGGGCATCGAGTATCGCACCAAGCGAACGGGAAAAAGCCGGCTCATCAAATTCCTGCGCTGTGACGGCGATGACGCAAATGACGCCGGGATCGCTATATAAGGGAATCCCCGTCACAACCGTCATTGCCGTCACAAACCGAAGAAAGGGGGTGAACAAATGCGCAGCAAAAGCTACGGGATCAATGTCCGTGTGACCGCGCAGGAGAAGCAGAAGCTGCTGGAAAATGCCCGGTTCTGTTCTCTGTCGCTGTCGGAATATCTGCGGCGGCTGGGGCTTGGGAAAGAGGTTAAAGCGGCCATCACGGAGCGGGATTACCACCTGTTTCGGATGCTGAACGGCCTGAAAGCGGAGCTTCCACAGCTTCAGAAAGAGGAAATTCTGAGCAGACTGGAAGCAATTTTGAATGAATTAAAGTAAACGAGAATTACGCCTGCGCAGTCTAAGCGAGCAGACTGTTTTTACTCCTGTCGGAGCCAAACAGTGCCCCTGCCGCCGATGCCTGCGTCATCTGAGCGAGCAGTGCGTTTTTACTCCCGGCAGGGCCGGAGCGCAAAAACACTCGTTAGGGCGTGCCCTAAAACCCCGAAAGAAAAAACTATGAAAGTGAGGACAACACAATGAGAAAATCGGATTTTACTTTACCCACGCTGGACGACCTATTCTCCACGCAGGCGGAGCGGGACGATGCCAAACTGGAGCGGGTGCGGAATATTCCACTGGCCGAGCTGCACCCGTTCAAGGGTCACCCCTTCAAGGTGCAGAACAACGAGGAGATGCAGCGGATGATCGAGAGCATCCGCAAGGTGGGAGCCATCACCCCGGCGCTGGCAAGGCCGCTGCCGGACGGCGGTTACGAACTGATCTCCGGCCACCGGCGGCTGGCAGCGGGTCAGGTGCTGGGCGTCGAGACGATGCCCGTCATCGTCCGGGAGCTGTCCGACGATGAAGCGGTGATCGCAATGGTGGACGCCAACTTGCAGCGAGAGACCATCCTGCCCAGCGAAAAGGCGTTTGCCTACAAGATGAAGCTGGATGCACTGAATCATCAGGGTATAACTTCTGGACAAGTTGGCCAGAAGTGGTCGAGAGAGAAAATGGCTGATGAAGCCATAGACAGCGGACGGCAGATTCAGCGATATATCCGCCTGACCTACCTAATCCCAGAACTGCTTTCAATGGTGGACGACGGCAAGATCGCCTTTAACCCGGCGGTGGAGCTTTCCTACTTAGACTCATATCAGCAGCGGGCGGTGCTGGATGCGATGGCGCTGAACGACTGCACCCCGTCCCACGCCCAGAGCATCCGCCTGAAAAAGCTGGCGCAGGAGGGCTTGCTGGATGACCAGATAGTCTACGCCGTGCTGGCGGAGACGAAACCAAACCAGCAGGAGCAGCTGAAATTCAAACGGGAGGAGCTGCGGAAATACTTTCCCTCCGGCTACACCGAGGAGCAGATGCGCCGGGACATCATCAAGGGGCTGGAATTGCTGAAGCGGCAGAGAGAACGGAACCGGGATGCCCGCTGATTCGTATTGATGCGGCTGTAATCAAACAAATCGCAGAATAGAGAGAACCCCAAACCGATGGTATACTGATGCTGTCGGTTTGGAGTTCTGTTCTGCAAATACAAAGGACAGGAGGAAATGAAATTGGTAGCAGGACATCTGACTTTGAAAAACGGCAGGTATTACGCCGTGCTGAACTATAGAAACGCCGGAGGGCAGCGGAAAACGAAATGGATCTCGCTGGGACTTTCCGAAAAGGGAAATAAGCGCAAGGCCGAGGCGGAACTGGCAAGGCTCCGGGCGGAGTTTGAACCGCCCAAAGAGGCGGGCGACCTGAGCAGTGATATGCTGTTCGCCGATTATCTGTTGGAATGGCTGGAGATCGCCAAGGGACGGCTGGCCCACGCAACCTACGGTGCCTACCAAGGACTGCTGAAAAGCACCATCGTCCCTTATTTCCGCAAAAAGAAGCTGACGCTGCGGGAACTGGAAGCCCGACACTTGCAGATGTTTTATTCCGAAATGCTCAGGCGGGTTACGCCCAACACCGTCATCCACTATCACGCCGTCATTCACTCGGCGCTGAAATATGCGGTCAAGACCGATATGCTGATCCAGAATGTGGCGGACAAGGTGGACCGGCCCAGAAAGAACAGCTTTCAGCCGGTCTTTCTCTCGGCGGACGAGATGCAGAAGATGTTTGAAGCCCTTCGGGGAACCAAGCTGGAACTGCCGGTGCTGGTGGCTGCCTTTTACGGACTTCGCCGTGGCGAGGTGGTGGGCTTGAAATGGGATGCCATCGACTTTGAGCAGGGCACCATTTCCGTAAAGCGCACCGTGACCTCAACGATCATCGACGGCAAGTATCAGGAGTTCGAGCAGCAATCCGCCAAGACCAAGTCCAGTCTGCGCACCCTGCCGCTCATCGGCAGCTTCCGGGAATACTTTATGCAGGTGAAAGAGGCGCAGGAGCTGAACAAGCAGGTCTGCGGCAACTGCTACAACTATGAATACGATGGCTTTGTATTCGTGGATGAGTTGGGCGAGCGGATGCGGGTCAATTATCTGACTTCAGCATTTCCGAAATTTCTGGAGAGTCACGGCCTGCGCCGGATGCGCTTTCACGATCTGCGTCACAGCTGTGCCAGCTTGCTGCTGGCCAACGGCGTCCCCCTCAAACACATTCAGGAGTGGTTGGGGCACAGCGACTTTACCACCACGGCGAACATCTACGCCCACTTGGATTACAAGTCCAAGATCACTTCGGCGCAGGCGATGGAGACAGGGCTTGCTCTGCCGGAGGGCGGCGACTTCAGCAGCCGCTGGAGTTCGATCAGTGCCGGGGAGAACAGCTGATTTTCTCCCCTGAAAACCGAAAATCGTGCGGGCTTTGCCCTTTAGGCAAAAGTTAAAAAGCCTGTAAACGGGCTTGTTTACAGGCTTTTTGTGTCATAACTCAACACTATAGATTTTTGGGAATTTGCTTTCCTAAAATCGCTGTATGACAGCAAGGAAACCTTGACACGCAACGCTTACTTGTCTTTCGGCTTTTCCGGTGTATCAGAGGCTGCGCCTTCCAGCAAGGCTGTCACGACCTGATTAAGCTGTGCGGCGTTCTTGGGTGTGATGACAGGAACACCCGTGCGCTCCTCCACTGCTTTCCGGGCAATTCCAGCGGTTTCACCGCCCTCGCGGGCAACTGCCATATTCTCCGAAAATGTACTCGGCGCTTTCTGCTTGGATATCTCCGTAGTAGTGGCCTCCGCCAGCATATTCAGTACCAGTTCCAGCGTAGTCATGTTATCACGAAGGTTTTCCTTTTTCAAGCCCTTCAGATTTTTGTACTGCCGAGTGGACATGCCAGACCAGGCTCGGGAAATCTCGTCCGTGAGGATGGCGTACTCTACGCCTTTCTGCACACCGCGGGCATCCCATTCATCCGTCAGTTCTTTACGGACCTGGATGGCCTGCAGCCGCTGATTGATCCACTCACGGCTGTAACCCTTCTTGAGATAGGTTTCCAGAGCGCGGTCAATGGTCAGCTCCGGGTCGATGGTCTCCTCGATACGCTCTCGACCGACCTGTGCCAGCCACAACTTGAACGGTTCTGCCTTCGGGGAAGGAATAGACTGGATGATTCGGAGAAGCTGCTCGGTATCGGCTACAT
>DXUR01000343.1 GCA_019417795.1 Clostridiales bacterium
TTGGACGTTCTTCACGATCCCGCGGACGGAAAGAAGCCTCGAACCTACCGCAAACGCGCCCGGAAAGATTACCTGAAATACACAAGATGCCGTAAACACACCGCGAAAATGACCCGCAAAGCCATTGGGAAGCAGCTGGCTTACCTCCGGCGTGACCTGAATGCCATCGATGGAAAACTGTCCCTCGGAAAAAATCTGCCCTCTCGCCAGGCGGAGCGTTTGGACACGATCCGCACCGTCTATGAGCAGCAGAAGTACATGTACGATAACCGTACCCACAGCGTACCTGACCGGATCGTCAGCGTGAGCCAGCCCTTTGTTCGGCCCATTGTGCGGGGAAAAGCGGGAAAGCCGGTGGAGTTTGGCGCGAAGCTGGACATCAGTGTCGTTGACGGATGGACGCGGCTGGAGTGCTGTTCTTTTGACGCCTACAATGAGGCGGGAAATCTGCGGGAAATGGCAGAGCGGTTCCGAGCGCGAGAGGGGCATTACCCCAGCCGGATCCTGGCGGACAAAATCTACCGAAACCGGGAGAATCTCAGCTATTGCAAGGCGCATGGGATCCGTCTTTCCGGCCCGGCTCTGGGGCGGCCCAAGAAGGGTGAAACCAGAGACAAGGCTCAGGACTATCGGGATGAGTGCGAGCGCGTGGAAGTGGAGCGCAGATTCACTCTGGCGAAGCGTAAATGTGGCATGGGGCTGGTCACTGCAAAGCTGCGGGAGACTGCGGCCCATGTGATCGCCATGTCCGTTCTGGTGCTGAATCTCCGCAAGATTCAGCGCGCCCTTTTGAGAATGCTCGCATATCTTCTGGAGATTCTCGCTCAGAAGAAAAATTGGGCACTTGTTCAGTGGACATTACATTATATGAAATAAATTTTACGGCTGTGCAGGCATATCTCCAACACCGTGCTATACTGTACGGGAAATTGAGAGTACCATCCGTTCAAGGAGGTGTGCATGGCAAAACCGATGTAAACATCTCACCGGAAACCATGCTGGACGGAAGTCTGACCTTGCTGATGCTGGGAGAAAATCAAAAGCTGGAAAATACTTCCACCTGTAAGAATCTGTACAGGTACAATTCTCAACGTCCTTTAGCAGGCGTCCTTCTTGACAATGTGAAAAGAATGGTGTATCCTTCGTTCAAAAGGGAGTAGCTTGCACAGCTTTGTGTATCCGTTGGCGTCAGTACGGGTCGTTTGGCTCCGCTGCGGATTGAAATGGCGAGACTTTTGTATCAATGTGAAGGCATTGACGCAAAAGGGCTCGCCTTTTTTGCGTCCGCCGAAAGGAGACACAGTACATGAAGCAGGAAAAGAACATTTGGGAACAGTCCCGCGTGGAGTTGTTCCAGAAACTGGATTGCCGGGAGACCGGCCTATCGCAGGAGGATGCGGCGGATCGTCTGGCAAAATACGGAGCCAATGAACTGCACGCCGGCAAGCAAAAGAGTGTTTTGCAAATCTTTCTGGGGCAGTTTGCGGATTTTCTGGTGTTGATTCTCATCCTGGCCGCCGTCATCTCCGCCTGCATGGGGGACGTGGAGAGCATGATCGTCATTCTGGCGGTCATCACCATGAACGCAATTCTGGGCACCGTTCAGACCGTCAAGGCCTCCGCATCGCTGGACAGCCTGAAGCAGATGTCCGCCCCCACCGCCAAGGTACTGCGGGACGGTCAGATCGTACAGATCCCCGGCCGAGAGGTGGTTCCCGGTGATGTGGTCATATTGGAGGCGGGAGATTCCGTCTGTGCCGACGGACGCCTGTTGGAATGTGCCAGCCTGAAGTGCGCGGAGAGTGCCCTCACCGGCGAAAGCCTGCCGGTGGAAAAGGATACGGAGCCGCTCAGTGGGGAAACGGCCTTGGGCGACAGGAAGAACATGGTGTTCTCCGGCAGCTTCGTCACCTATGGGCGGGGCCGCTTTCTTGTGACGGCCACCGGCATGGACACGGAAATGGGCAAGATCGCCCAGCTTCTGAAAAACACGGAGGAGCGGAAAACGCCGCTTCAGGTCAGTCTGGACCAGTTCGGCAGAAAGCTGTCGATCATCATTCTGGTGATCTGCGCAGTGCTGTTTGGCGTCAGTGTGCTGTGGCGGCACGAAAACGTGATGAACGCCTTTCTCTTCGCCGTGGCGCTGGCGGTGGCCGCTATCCCGGAGGCCCTCAGCTCCATCGTGACCATCGTGCTGTCCTTCGGCACCCGGAAAATGGCCAAGGAAAACGCCATCATCCGCCATTTGCAGGCGGTGGAGGGGCTTGGCAGCGTGTCGGTCATCTGCTCGGATAAGACGGGTACGCTGACCCAGAACCGTATGACGGTGCGCAAGCTCTACACCGGAGGCGAGGTGATCGACGCCAAGGACGCGGACTTCCGGGACCCGTTACAGGAGCCGTTGCTGCGGACAGCTCTGCTGTGCAGCGATGCGGTCATCAGCGGGGATACGGAGATCGGCGACCCCACGGAAACGGCACTGGTGCGGCTGGGGGAGACCAACGGCTTTGACGAGGATCTCGTCCGGAACCGCTGGCCCCGTCTGACAGAGATCCCCTTCGATTCCGACCGGAAAATGATGTCCACGGTCCACAAGCTGGCGGGGGGCCTGATGCTGGTCACCAAGGGCGCGACGGATGTGCTGCTGGACCGCTGCGTGGTGACGCCGGAGGAACGGGCGAGGATCGAACAGGTCAACGAACAGTTTTCCAACGAGGGCCTGCGGGTGCTGGCCTTCGCCTGCCGCAGCGTGGACGGCCCGGCCATCACTTTGGCGGATGAAAACAGCCTGACTTTCCTCGGCCTCATCGCCATGATGGACCCGCCCCGTGAGGAATCCAAGGCGGCGGTGGCGGAGTGCATCCGCGCCGGTATCCGTCCTATTATGATCACCGGCGACCACAAAATCACGGCGTCGGCCATTGCCCGTGAGATCGGCATTTTGCGGGACGGCACGGAGGCCGTGGAGGGCGCGGTCATCGACGGCATGAGCGACGAGGAATTGCAGGACTTTGTACCGAAGGTCAGCGTTTACGCCCGTGTGTCCCCGGAGCATAAGATCCGCATCGTCCGGGCGTGGCAGCAGCGGGGCAATCTGGTAGCCATGACCGGCGACGGCGTCAATGACGCTCCCGCCCTGAAGCAGGCGGACATCGGCGTGGCTATGGGCATCACGGGAACGGAGGTGGCCAAGGATGCCGCCGGTATGGTGCTGACGGACGACAACTTCGCCACCATTGTGAAGGCTGTAAAAAACGGTCGGAACGTGTATGCCAACATCAAGCGGGCCATTCAATTTCTGCTCTCCGGCAATACGGCGGGCATTTTGACGGTGCTCTACGCCTCTCTGATGGGACTGCCCGTGCCCTTCGCGGCAGTGCACCTGCTGTTCATCAACCTGCTGACGGACTCCCTACCCGCCATCGCCCTTGGCATGGAGCCACACACCGACGAGGTCATGTCTGAAAAGCCCCGGCCCCGGAACGAAGGCATCCTGACAAAGCACTTCCTTTATAGCGTGGGCGTCGAGGGACTGGTCATCGCCGCCGCCACCGTCACGGCCTTCTATCTGGGGCTGAACGCAGGCGGTGCCGCTGCTGGACAGACCATGGCCTTCTCCACCCTGTGCCTGAGCCGACTGTTCCACGGATTTAGCTGCAAATCCCAGCATCCGGTGCTGCTTACCCGGCACTTCTGGAACAACCGTGCCCTGTTAGGGGCCTTTACCATCGGCGCTCTGCTGCTGGGGCTGGTGCTGCTGGTTCCTGCGCTGGAACCGCTGTTCGCAATTGCGCCGCTGTCTGTTGGCATGGTCGGTGCCATTGTGGGACTGGCGTTTGGCTCTATGCTGGTGATTCAGCTTCTGAAATGGATCCGGCGGTAAACGAGCAATATTATTTGCTGGTCGCCGCGAAGCTGCGGGAGACCGCGGCTCATGTGATCGCCATGTCCGTTCTGGTGCTGAATCTCCGCAAGATCCAGCGTGCTCTTTTGAGAATGCTCGCATATCTTCTGGAGATTCTGGCTCAGAACAAAAATTGGGCACTTGTTCAGTGGACATTAGTTAGACCGCTTGAGACTGGTGTCGTAGGTCACAAAAGTTACATTTTGTTG
>DXUR01000344.1 GCA_019417795.1 Clostridiales bacterium
CCCCCAAAGCATCAGTAGGAATTGCAGAGGCTTCCGGTTGGACTCCGGGAACCGATGGGCCTGAGCCTCCCGGACAACCCGGCGGCAGCGGCGGCCAAACCAGCGGACCTTCTTTCCGGCCCGGAAGCGGAGCTTGCCCCAGAGGTCTTCGGGCTCAGCGGGAGCGCGCCGCTTTCTGCGGGGTCTGGGCGCTTCCTGGGTCTGTTCCGCCTCTGCGGGCCAGTCCGGCAGATCATAAGGCTTTTTGGTGTTTTGACTCATAATGCTCCTATCGTATCGCGGGCAGATGCCCTTTAAAAATTTGTGAACCATAAAAAGTAACAAATTGTTACCGCTTTATATTATCCCTTTTATATTCGCCCGTCAAGCAACTTCTGGCTTTTTGGCATATTTTTATGTATTTTAACGATGCTTTTTTGCCGAATTTCGTGGTTGACACGCAAAAATCGGAAAAAATTACGTCCCAATTCGTCACTTTTTTCATTGACCCCGGCTGCGGACCGTGTATAATAAAGGGTGGAATTGAAACCCCGTTCCCTGAATTAAAAATTGGAGGAATCAACATGTTTGAATTTCTGATCAAAAAGCTGAAGGCGCATCCCCGTAAGATCGTCTTCACCGAGGGCACCGATCCCCGTATCCTGGAGGCCAGCGCCCGTCTGCTGTCCGGTACCTTCCTGACTCCCGTTCTGGTGGGCAACGCCGACGAGATCACCAAGGCTGCCGAAGAGGCCGGCTTCAACATCCGCGGCGCTGAGATCATGGACCCCGCCATCTTCCCTGACATGGACAAGATGGTGGCCCTGATGGTGGAGCTGCGCAAGGGCAAGATGACCGAGGAGCAGTGCCGCAAGTCCCTGTCTCAGGCCAACTACTTCGGCACCATGCTGGTGAAGATGGGCTATGCCGACGCTCTGCTGGGCGGCGCTACCTACTCCACCGCCGACACCGTCCGTCCCGCCCTGCAGATCATCAAGACCAAGCCGGGCAGCAAGATCGTGTCCTCCTGCTTCATTATGGTCCGTCCTTCCGCCACCGGCGAGAACGAGGTCCTGGCTATGGCTGACTGCGCCATCAACATCAAGCCCACCGAGGATGAGTTGGTGGAGATCGCCGTTGAGACTGCCCGTACCGCCAAGGTCTTCGGCATCGATCCCAAGGTGGCCTTCCTGAGCTACTCCACTTTGGGCTCCGGCAAGGGCGAGGACGTGGACAAGATGCGCAACGCCTGCGAGAAGGCCAAGGTTGCCATGCCCGACGTTCCCGTGGACGGCGAGTTCCAGTTCGACGCCGCCGTGTCTCCCGTGGTGGCCAAGACCAAGCACATCACCAGCTCCGTGGGCGGTCATGCCAACACCTTCATCTTCCCCGACATCAACGCCGGCAACATCGGCTACAAGATCTGCCAGCGCATGGGTAACTTCGACGCTTACGGCCCCATCCTGCAGGGTCTGAATGCTCCTATCAACGACCTGTCCCGCGGCTGCAACGCTCTGGAGGTCTACTCCATGGCCATCATCACCGCCGGTCTGGTGGATTGATCCCCGTCTTTGAAAAGTAAAAAGTCCGGATCATGCGGCTCCCTTTGACGGAGGCGACGACTGATTCCGGAGATCCCCCGGCGGGTCATCGCGTTTGCGGTGCCCGTTGGGGTTTTTTTATTTTCTGAGGGCGTGGGCTATCTGTATCCTACTGAGGACTATGCGGCCAATGACCGCAGGAACAGCCGGGAAACAGTTCGTACATGGCATCAAACAGCAGATCGGTATGAAACGGCTTTGGAATAAACTGTGAGACGCCCAGAGCAAAGGCCTGATCGGTGACTTGCTCAGAAACGATGCTGGAGAGAAGAATGACCCTCTGTGGGGCAGTTCCCCGGCGCTGTAACTCATTCAACACGGTTAGACCGCAGACATCCGGCAGCGCCGTGTCCATCAGCAGCAGATCGGCAGTCTGTTTTTGCATACATAATAAAACATCGCGGCCACTGCCGACGGTTGCGAGGGAGAAAAAATCATGATTTGCCACATTTTTCCACATCAACCAGCGAAATTCCTCGCTGCCGTCGGCCAATAGCACACGCTTGCGACTGGTCATATTCTAAATCCCCCCCATATTTTCAGATACAGAAATACTGCAAAAAGGGGTCTATGCGACCTCCTGCTGATCCTGATCCCGGAACTGCTTTTTCATCTGCGCAAGAAACGCCGCCAGCTCATCTGGCTCCAGCATCAGTAAAAAGAATAAGAGAGCGATTGCAGAACAACAACTGCAGCCGCGCTCTAAATCGCCATAGGCCCGAACCGTGATATGTAACTGCTCGGACATTTCCTCTTGGGTCAGCTTCCGCTTCTTGCGAAGCGCTTTCGCCTGTACAGAAAAGTACTGCCGAAGTGACTCTTTATACCCGTTCATTCGTCAAAACCTCCGTATATCTGACTGATACCGAGATTCTATGTCAGGTGAAAGTAGGCTTCCATGAAGTGCACTTCCTCTTTTTCGGGTTTCACACGGAATTTACGGATCAAACCCTGGGGGCGTAGATAGAAAACTCCCCTGCTGAACGTTTTCTCAGCAGGGGAGCGGTACTTCTTGCATATTTGCATTTGCGCGAATGGATCCGTTTGGAAGGAGCGGCCTCCGATCGCTCAGACGGCGGGTTTGGCCATGAATTCATCCTCTACATCGTCCCGGATCCCCAGACGCTGGTAGAGCCTGTGCATAAAAGAGAAGGTGAAGCCGCCGGGCAGCATCCCATTGACAAAAATCGCCGCCAGCACGCCGATTCCGGTGTCCAGAATACGGTTCATGGCGTAGGTGATATAAGTGTCCGTGGGGGTGTTGAACAGCAGGATGCACAGCACCACGCCGCCGGGCTGTACGCCGCCCACCCAGATACGCTGGCACAGCAGGATCAAAATGATCACGCCGACGAAGGTCAAGGGGATCAGGACCCAGGCGTTGCTGCCGTCAGGGAACAGCTCCATGTAAATGGCAAACAGCCCCATGCCGATAAAACCGCCTACCATTGTGCCGAAGAAACGGTTGCCGCCGTGGAGACGGCTTTGCATAAAGCTGCTGCCCATGCCGAAAATGGCGCCGATGCAGGCGAAGGTAGGGTTGCGGTCCAGAAAGTAGTAGACCAGCGCACACAGGGCTGCCGCAAGGGCGGTCTTGACGTTGCGCATACCGATTTTAGGAAACAGGCATCCTGCTTTTTCATGGTGTTCCATGGCATTTTCTCCGTTCAGGATCGTTCCGCGGCGGATAAAGGCAGCGGAAATATTGTTAAGAACGTGTCAAATTATACCATGGAACCAGTTAGCTGTGAACCCCTTGCAGGTATTTTTATGCAATTCACAGGAGAAAACGTTTGCGAAAATCAATGATTCTGTGGAAATGTTTGCACTTTTGCGAAGAAAATGCGGCTTCGCAGCAGAATGTGGGGACAGTGGGCCTGTCATATTTTTCAGATATCCGGGTAAAGCCAGCCGCTCCCGGCCCGAAGACTCCCGGCGGCGATCCGGAGACCGGAGCCGCCCAGCGCCGCGGCAAAGCGGTCCGCCAGAGACCGTTGGGCCTCCGTGTCGATCTGATTCAGAAACACGGCGTCGCACAGCTGTTCCGCCAAAATGGCCTTTGCGGCCTGTTCCGGCGTGACGGGGTCTGACGCAGCGGCGCCGGTCAGGACGCAGAACCGCTCCAGCCGGTGGACGCTCTCCCGGATGGGCTTCCCGAAACCGGATGCGCCCACCACGCAGATCACCTGACGGCTGACGGCGGGGATCACCGGCTCGTGGGCATCGTGGGCCTTCAGAGGCAGCTGCCGGGAACCGTCGGCCTCCACCAGCACATGGTCCGCCAGTGTGGCCAGCGTCTCCACGGAAAGGGTGGGGGCGGTCAGCTTGCCGTTTTCGCAGGGCGTTCCCAGACAGAGGACCCGATGGGCGGCCAAGGCCTTGCGGATGTCCTCCGGCGTGGGGGCCGTCAGCAGGGGGTATTCCTCAAAGGGACGGATATGGGTGGTGGTACAGAGGAGGACCGTCCCCGGTAATTCCTCCGCCAGACGGCGCAGCAAACTGGTTTTACCGCCGCTGCCGATCACGGCG
>DXUR01000345.1 GCA_019417795.1 Clostridiales bacterium
TATCAGTACTACGCTGCCAGCAAAATTTCGGATGCCGTTTCCAAGGCGAAATGGGAGAATGACCAGCAGCGCGGCGGCTACATCTGGCACACCACAGGTTCCGGCAAGACCATGACTTCTTTCAAGTCCGCTCAACTGATTGCATCTTCCAAGGATGCGGACAAAGTGATTTTTCTGATGGACCGAATCGAGTTGGGTACCCAGAGCCTGAAAGAATACCGCAACTTTGCAGAGGAAAACGAGGAGGTGCAGGCTACCGAGAACACGGATGTTCTTGTGGACAAGCTGAAAAGCACTTCGCCGTCCGATACGCTCATCGTGACTTCCATCCAGAAGATGAGCAACATCAAGGATGATGCACAAAACAAGCTGAACCCCAACGACATTGCGCTGATCAACGCAAAGCGGTTGGTTTTTATCGTGGACGAGTGCCACCGATCCACCTTTGGCGATATGATGCAGACCATCAAACATACATTCCCGAAAGCGCTGTTCTTTGGTTTTACCGGCACGCCAATCCAAGGCGAAAACCAGAAGAAAATGAGCACCACCGCCACCGTTTTCGGCAACGAGCTGCATCGGTACAGCATTGCAGACGGCATCCGGGATCACAACGTGCTGGGCTTTGACCCTTACAAAGTGCTGACCTTCAAGGACAGCGACTTGCGGAAAGCGGTTGCACTGGAAAAAGCTAAGGCCGCTTCTGTGGGTGAGGCTCTGGCAGACCCGCAGAAGAGCAAGGTTTTCTATAAATATCTGAATCTGCCGATGGCAGGCGGAAAAGATACGCTCGGTGAGGAGATAAAGGGCATCGAGGATTATATTCCCAACACCCAGTATGAGAGCGAAGAACACCAGAAAGCCGTGGTGGAGGACATTTGCGAGAACTGGCAGACCCAGAGCCGCAACAGCAAATTTCATGCCATTTTTGCAACCTCCAGCATCCCGGAAGCCATCCAATATTACAAGAGGTTCAGAGAAGCCGCACCATGGCTGAAAGTCACCGCACTATTTGACCCCAACATTGACAACAACGGCAAAGGTATCACCAAAGAAGAAGGGCTAAAAGAGATCGTAGAAGACTATAACGCCCGCTATGGACAGGACTTCAGCATTCCGACCTTTGCCAAGATGAAAAAGGACATTGCGGCACGTCTGGCGCACAAATTGCCCTACCAGCGCATTGAGCGTACCCCGGAAAAACAGCTTGATCTGCTGATCGTGGTGGATCAGATGCTGACAGGCTTTGACTCCAAGTGGATCAATACGCTGTATCTGGATAAGGTGCTGCAATACGAAAATCTGATTCAGGCGTTCTCCCGCACCAACCGACTGTTTGGCGATGACAAACAGTTTGGCACCATCAAGTATTACCGCCGTCCGCACACGATGGAGAAAAACATCGCAGATGCGGTAAAAGAGTATTCCGGCGATAAACCGTTCGGTCTGTTTGTGGACAAACTGGACAAGAACGTGGAAAAACTGAATGCTCTCTATGCGGAGATCAAAGATCTGTTTGTGTCGGCGGGCATTGAAGAGTTTTCGCAGATCCCTGCGGATATGGCAGAGCGCAAAAAGTTTGCCGACTTGTTCCAGTCCTTCAACGAAAATCTGGAAGCAGCCAAGGTACAGGGCTTCGAGTGGGATAAGCCCATTGTGATCATCAACGAGGATACAGATGAGAAAACGGAACTTCATGCGGACTTTGACGAGAGAACGTTCAAAGTGCTGGCACTCCGCTATAAAGAGCTGTTCACGCCGAATCCGGATGGCAGTGAAAATGACCCGGACGATGACGTTCCCTATGCGCTGAACAGCTATCTGACCACCATTGATACTGCTGACATCGACACGGATTACATGAACTCCCGCTTTGAAAAGTACCTGAAAATTTTCTATCAGGAGGGTGCAGAAGCAGAAGCCATTCATCAGGCCGAAACGGAGCTGCACAAGACCTTTGCCACCCTCTCGCAGGAAGAACAGAAATATGCGAATATTTTCCTGCACGACATTCAGAGCGGGGCAGTTGTCCCGCAGCCGGGAAAGACCTTGCGGGAGTATATTGCCGAGTACATCGCCCAAAAGCAGAACGACCAGATCCACAAAGTAGCTGAAGTTTTCGGCTTGGACGAAAAGAAGCTGCGGGCATTCATGCGTGCAAACATCACCGAAGCCAACATTAACGAGTTTGGCCGTTTTGATGACCTGAAAGCCACCGTAGATAAGGCAAAAGCAAAGGCATATTTTGAAGCAATCGAGGGTACAAAGCTTATTCCGCCCAAGGTGCCTGTCAAGTATGATAAACTCTTGCGCGAGTTCATCGTAAGTGGCGGATTTGATTTGAAAATGCCAAAAGAATCATAAAATGGGTGCAAAATCACCCTGCTGACCAAGAGCCGAGGCGCGTCCTCGGCTCTTTTTTCGCGCCAAAATCCCAAAACACACCTACTTGGGAACAGCGTAAGCTGAAAGAACTCTACTTTCAACTAACTGAGCGCAATGCCGATTTGCTTCCGTACCAGAAGACACTTTCTGTTGCCACAATGTCTTTTAAGACGGATGGCAATGGTGCCGCAGATACTTCGCTTGCAAACTATAAAAGATTAAGAACCGGAGATATTGCGTTCGAGGGCCACACAAGTAAGGAGTTTCGGTATGGCCGATTTGTACTAAATGATGTGGGCGATGGAATTATGTCACCAAGATTTAGTGCTTTGAGGCCTTTGCACGAGATGCCAATAAATTTTTGGAAATATTACATTCACTATGAGCCAATCATGAGAAAAGTGCTTGTAAACTCGACAAAAGCGGGCACTATGATGAATGAATTGGTTATTAATGAGTTCTTGCAAGAAAGCATTTTAGTGCCTAGCGTGGCTGAACAGCAGGCAATAGGCCGTTTTTTCAAGCAACTCGACACCCTTATCACCCTTCATCAGCGTGAGCATATAAAACCGATTTTGGAGGTAAAACGTGTTAAACGAAATGAATGAAAACAACCTGTTCTGCGATTATTATGAGCAGTGGGTTGCTGTATACAAAGAGGGTGCAGTTCGCCCGGTTACATTGGATAAGTACAAAATGACCCTTTCTTGGGTAAAAAAACTCGCTCCTACTTTGAAACTCTGTGAGGTTTCCAGAGTGACCTATCAGCAGCTTTTGAACGATTATGCCGTAGGCCACGAGCGTCAGACCACGATGGACTTCCACCATCAGCTGAAAGGGGCTATCATGGATGCCGTGGATGATGGACTGATTGTGAAAGATCCGACCCGAAAAGCGATCATCAAAGGCAAGCCCCCGGTTCCTAAAAAGGTGAAGTATCTGAACCAGTTTGAACTGCATCTTTTACTGAGCGACTTGGATCTACAGGGAAAACTCAACTGGGACTGGATGATTTTGCTGATTGCCAAAACCGGCATCCGCTTTTCCGAAGCTTTGGCGATCACTCCTGCGGATTTTGACTTTTCGCACCAGATGCTTTCCATCAATAAAACATGGGATTATAAGGGGAACGGCGGATTTCTGCCGACAAAAAATAAATCGTCTGTCCGCAAAATTCAGATCGACTGGCAGACGGTGATCCAGTTCGCAGCACTGGTAAAGGACGTTCCTGAAGATAAGCCGATTTTCGTGTTCAAGGAACACGCCTACAATTCCACCGTCAACGATGTTCTGGAACGGCACTGCAACCGGGCCAAGATCCCGGTTATCTCGGTACATGGTCTGCGGCATACCCACGCTTCGGTGCTTCTGTTTGCAGGTGTATCTATTGCAAGCGTGGCAAGGCGGCTGGGGCATTCCAGCATGACAACAACGCAGAAAACCTACCTGCACATCATTCAGGAACTGGAAAATCAGGATATTGACCTTGTAATGCGGTCACTCTCTGGATTAAGCTGATAAAATAATCAACCATCGCTCGCGCTGGTGAAGGATGATAAGAGAAAAGCCAAACCTCAAGCTGTACAGGATGTACGGTGAGGTTTGGCTTTTTGGTATCAGCTGCTCTTTTGATTTTCGTTCATGATTTTTCTGGCTCGTCCGCGTGTGGTGTCCTCAAAGGTTTCATCCTCGCTGAATCGCAGCCAATAGGGGTCTTCCA
>DXUR01000346.1 GCA_019417795.1 Clostridiales bacterium
CATCCTTGCCCAGCTTGCGGCGGATCAGCTCCGTGCCGCCCAGCATATTGCTCCACTGGTCATCACCGCCGAACTGCATATTGCAGCCGTAGTGCTGGAAGAGGTAGTAGAAGTCATAGCTCTGCATGATCATGTAGTTGAACTCCAGGAAGCTGAGGCCCTTTTCCATGCGCTGCTTGTAGCACTCGGCCCGGAGCATATTGTTGACGCTGAAGCAGGCGCCCACATCCCGCAGCAGATCGATATAGTTCAGCTTCAGCAGCCAGTCGGCGTTGTTGACCATGATGGCCTTGTCCTCGCCGAAGTCGATGAAGCGCTCCATCTGGCGCTTGAAGCAGTCGCAGTTGTGCTGGATGGTCTCCGGGGTCATCATGTTCCGCATATCGGTGCGGCCGGAGGGATCGCCGATGTAGCCGGTGCCGCCGCCCACCAGCACGACGGGGCGGTTGCCCGCCATCTGCAGGCGCTTCATCAGGCACAGGGCCATGAAGTGACCCACGTGCAGGCTGTCCGCCGTGGGGTCAAAGCCGATGTAGAAGGTTGCCTTGCCGGTGTTGACCATTTCCCGGATCTCCGGCTCGTTGGTCACCTGCGCGATCAGGCCCCGGGCCTGCAGTTCTTCGTAAATACCCATATTGTTGTTCTCCTTTTCCATGTTTGATTCGGACAGAGATAAAATAAAGCCCCCTGTCCTTTCGGACAGAGGGCGTAAATACGCGGTACCACCTCTGGTTCGCCGCCCCCTCACGGAACGCGGCCTCACGCCGTGCCATCACACGGCAGCGCGGTAACGGGCGCACCCGGAGCACGCCTACTGAGCCAAAGGGCCGTTTGGGTGCCAGCTCCACGGTGTAGTTCGGCGGCTGTTCTCTCCCCTTTCCACCATACAGGGGCTCTCTTGGCAGAACCGATCCGCTTACTTCTCCGCATCATCGCTGTAACGGGCTTCATTGTATCGGATTTCCCGGGAAATGTCAACCCATTTATGGGTGCCAGACGCCGAAAATCTTCAAAAAGCGAATATCCTGATACGAATAGGTGCTGAGGGGACGGTTATCCGCATCGTAGCTGTGGGCGGCCACCAGCACGTTTTCCGGCGTCACCGGCCAACCCACCGACACCACCACCGGCGTATGGCGGAAGTTCTCTCCGTCAAAGGAAAGCTGGATCAGATCGCCGGGGCGCAGATCCCCCAGTTCGCAGGGACGGGCCGCCGGGCCTTCGGTTTTTTCCTCCCGAACGAGGAAGTTATAGAGGTAGGGCACGCCAGTCCACGCCGGGGCCTTCTGGTCCGGGTCGATATAGTACCAGCCGAAGGTGGGCGTGAAGTTCATCACGCCGCTGCCGGCATAAATGCACTGGGAGGCGAAGTTGGTGCAGTCGCCCCCTAAATGCTCGTAGTCATAAAAGGCGGGATTCCGGCCGTAGGCCCAGCGGTGGGCGTACAGCACGGCGGCCCGCCGGTCATAGAGCGCGAAACGCATAGACGGACTCCCCTTTCCCGCCAGTCTATGCGGAGAACGGAAAAGCGTGCGTGGAAAACCACGCACGCTTGGCTTGTTTGATTTCCGTTTATTTGATGACCACCTGAGCGGTGCTGTCGGTGATCCGGGTCCAGCAGGGCTCCAGCCACACGCAGTCTGCCGTGCAGTCCTTCAGGCCGAAGGTCTCAAAGTACCGCCCTTCCTCCTTCGCGGCTTTTTCGGCGGCCTCGTAAGATTCCAGCTCCGCGCCGGAGATCTCGCCCAAGATCATGGGTGAATTGGATGACCCCCGCTGGTTGATGTCATAGGCCGTGCCTTCCTCGTCATAGAAGCAGCTTTTCCAGATCTGGTAATGCATCGTTTTCTCCCAGCGATACCCAGCGCTGAAGGACACCACCCAGCCGGCATTCCGCTTCTCCGCCCATTCCAGTCGGACGCCTTGGGGCGGATCCTCGATGGTGCCCTTTGCCAGGTCCACCTTCACCCGCTCCTGCCCCTTGTCGATCCAGGAAGCCCCGGTGACATGGAGGGTTAGGTGTTCCCCTGTGGAGAAATAGGGACTGTCCAGCCAGACGGAATCCGTGGAGGGATCGTCCGGGTTTCCGGTGGCGGAAATGCCGTTGACAATGCCGTTGAACCGCTCTCCCCGCTCGTTTTCCAGATAGAAGTTCAACTCCGTCAGCCATGCGGTGTTGGCGGGGTCATAGTCAAAGTTCAGCCGCAGGTGGGTGGGATAGATCTCCGCCTCCGTCAGCGTTACGGATTGGCCGTCCAGCAGGAAGGTCTCTCCCACATCAATGACCGTCCCCTGCTCCGTGTAGGTGGGGTCGAAACGCAGTTCAAAGGTAAAGGTAGCCAAAATCTCCCGCTGCTCCTCCGAGTTGTCGGACAGCAGCTCGTCGCCGTAGTCGGCCACGCTGGACTGCGCCGGGGGCTTCTGGTTCTCATAGAGATGTTTGTTGTCATAAACGCCGAAGGTCATGGTCAGGCTGTCCGGCACGTCCCGGTTCATAAAGTCGATCCGGAGTTCCATGAGATCACCGTTTTCAATGCCATAACTGCTGAAGGAAGAAGCGTATCCCTCCTGTTCCCCCGACACCGTCAGCGTTGGGTGGTCTAAATCCAGATGGGCGTAATCGTCAGACCGGATGGAGAAGAACACGTCCACCTGCTTCCGGTCTACGATCAGGTACTCCACCCGGGCCGTGATGCCGTTTTGCGATTGGGACAGCCGGAGGGGCTGCACATAATCGTTCTCCACGGCGGCGGACAGGCTGGGAGACCAGCTTACCGCCTTAGCCAGATCCGCCAGAAGGGGGATCCGTCCGCAGGCCCGGGCGAAGGGCGTCGACAGGTTCACCAGCAGCACGAATGTTGCGAAGCAGGCCGCCAGGCCGCCCAGAGAAGTGCCGAAAAATCGCCGTTTTTTCTGTAAAGTATTTTTCCTATCCAGTGCTTTGCTTACCGTATCATTCAGCGCTTCCGGGGTCTGTTCCAGCTCCGCCAACAGAGCGGCGTACTCGTCCATGCGGTTCATACCTGTCCCTCCTCTCCCAGTTCCAATTTCAGCAGGGCCAGCGCCCGTTTCTGGCGGGTGGCCGCAGTCCCCTGCGGAATGTTCAGCGCGGCGGCGGTCTCCGCCTGGGTGTACCCGGAGAAAAACCGCAGGATCACCACGCTGCGCAGCTCCTCCGGCAGACGGCGGATTGCCTCTTTCAAAGGCAGATGCTCATAGGCATCCGGCCCGGCGGTGTCCGGCAGAGCGTCCACGCCGCCGGGATGAAACCGCCTCCGGCGGCGCAGTTCGTCCTGACAGGCGTTGATCAGGATCCGGGTGATCCAGGTCTCAAAAAGCGCCGGTGTTTGCAGCTGTTTCAGTTTCCGCAGCGCCCGGTACACTGTTTCGTCCACTGCCTCAAGGGCGTCGGCCTCGCTGCCCAGATACAGATACGCCGTGCGGTACAGCCGGGTCTTGATGGCTTCTGTCCGGTCGGCAAATTCCTGCTGATCCATAGAGACCGCCTCCTCTCTGCTCTCTTTTGTCTATTAGACGGAGATGCGCCCCGTTTTGTTCTCACGAAGCGAAATCTTTTTAGAAAAAACCGGCGGGGCTTCTGCCCTGCCGGTTGTTACGCTTGCGCTTATGCTCTCGGGTGCGCCTTCTGGTAGACGTCCTTGAGCTGATTCTTGATGACGTGGGTGTAGATCTGGGTAGAGGAAATATCCGCGTGGCCCAGCATCTCCTGAATGGCCCGGAGGTCCGCGCCGTTTTCCAGCAGATGCACCGCAAAGGAATGGCGCAGAGTGTGGGGGGTGATGTCCTTCTGGATGCCCGCCTTCTCCTGATAGTGCTTGATGATCTTCCAAAAGCCCTGGCGGCTCATCCGCTCCCCGTTCATGTTCACAAACAGAGCGGTCTCGTTCAAATTCTCCACCAGCCGGGGACGCACGTGATGGACATAGTCATTCAGCACTTGGATGGCGGCGGGATATAGGGGGATGATCCGCTCCTTGTTCCGGCTGACGCATTTCAGCACCCCGCCGGGGAGGTTCAGGTCGTCCACGTCCAGAGAGATCAGCTCGCTGACCCGGATGCCGGTGGCATAGAGC
>DXUR01000347.1 GCA_019417795.1 Clostridiales bacterium
GTTCATCTTCGTCCATGTATTGTGCGATATGTTCGATGGTTGCAATAGCTTCTTGTTTCAAATCAACGTCGCCAAGATCATTTGTATAGTGCATCAGTTTTTCTCTAAGCGTCATGGTCCGCCCTCCGTCCTTTCCTGCGTCTCGAAGTAAAACTCAATCGGTTTTTCGGCCTCGATGACATTGCCATAAACCACGCCAATCTTGTAGATATAGTTCTCGCGCAGCTTTCGCGGAATTTCTGCGATGTAGCGTCTAAAAGTTTCAAGCGAATTTGCACGCTTGTAGTGGTTGCACATCCGGCAAGCTGGCATGAGGTTGTCAAGGTCATCTGTTCCAGCGTCCTCAATACCCCACGCCCTCAACGGCTGAAAATGGTCTACCTGCATATCCTTGTAGGCAATTTCACGTCCACAATACGCACAGTGGCCATTATATTTTCGATAGACCTCTTCACGCTTTGATTTGCTAATTGCCATCCTTCATCGCCTCCACATAGCACCAGCTCTGGGGCGGGCGCTTAATGTCACCGCCCAATTTTTTGCAGTCTGTGCATTCCCATGTGTATTCTGCATGGCAAGAATCGCACGGGTCAGTTGCACGCCGGAACTCCGTTAGCTCCCGCGGATGGTCATAGATCAGCAGGTCTGTGATGTGCCAGCCGTGGCCAGTTCCCTTTAGGTAGTTCACAATTTCTTCCCGTGTCAGGCAGGCTTGCTTTTCTACGTCATCCGGTGCATGGTTGAGGGGCGCAAGCTCATAAATCCGGTCGCAGGTAAACTCCCCGACGACCTTGCCGCCGCCGTAAAACTGTGGCATTGGATAGTCCGTCGCAATGAAGTCCTCGTGCGGATATTTTGGCAGCGTGCAGTAGATATAGCATTTAAACGGCGTTTCCAGCTTTGGCCTGGTCTTGCGGACTTCGATAGTCTTTTCAGCGGAGGCAATCTTTTGACACCACTGCGGGCGGATGCTGATAAGCACGGCCTTACTCATCCTTCATCGCCTCCAATGCTTTCTCCGCCGCCTCGCGGGTCAGAAATACGGTTTGACCAAATGCCCCAAATGGCGCATAGTACGAGTCTTTTGAGCGTCCCAAGGGCCTGATAGCAAAAACCTTTCGCCAACCGTCCAAAACAGCGTGCTCAACCTCACACTTCCACACATGTGTTTGGTTATCAAGCAGTGCAAATACATGCTCTCCTGATTGGCACGGCAGCACCACCAGCCGCCTGTCTCTGTCGGCCTCGGCCAGCGCTCTTACTCGATCAAGACCGCCGCACTCTCCGACAATCGTGCAAAGGTCGCTCCAGTCTTTAGCCAGCTCAGACACTTCCTCCGGTGTCAGCTCCGTGTCCAAATATTCCCGCAGCAGCGGGCAGTGGGCAGCCTGAACCGCCGTGCAGAACCCGCCGACCGCAGTACAGTTCCCGTTATCCTTATGCCTAAAGCGGCAATGTAGGCAATTAACATTTCCCATCACATTTCCTCCATTCTGAGCCTTGCTCACGGCTTCCCATCCCACGGGGTCTCAAGCCATTTTTTAATTTCATGCCAATCTGCTGGCATCGTCGAAACACCAGAGAGGTCTTTCACGATGATATCCATCCGGAAATTGCACAGCACCCCGGCCAGCTCGTTGTCCGTCATGCTCCGGATCCGGTCGGCGATGGTAACGGGCCACGTGCGATACGGGCACTTTTCGATTGCGGCGCAGTTTTCAAAGTCATAGCCCATCTGCATGGGGCACTGCTCTCCTGTACACTTTTTCATCACTTACCATCCCTTTCAGTTTGATTCCATTCCGCCTGTTCCACTCTTGTCCAGCCGCCCTTGCCTTGTCAAACTCTGCCTGCGCTCGTTCCAAAACGTCCGTGGGTACATCCACAATGGGCTTGCCCTCGTATGGCCGAAGAAGATCGAAATAGGCTGCATAGTGCTTTTGTTCTTCGTCAATCAGCTTTCGGCATCTTGCGTAATGGGCATCGTTCCGCTGCATTTCGATGCGTCCCAGCGCACGATCCAAATAATATTCGTTAGCCGCTTCCGCCAGCATCTCCACCACTTGCAGCAGTTCCGCTTTCGTCAGATCACTCGGTTTCAGCATTTTCCACCTCCTCACCAATTTTGGTGGAGCCAAAGCCGCCGGCACAGCAATTTCTGGGAGCGGCGGGATTGGGAACATAGGCGGGCGTGTAAAAGGGATTGAAGCCGGAACCGCCGGCAGCGCGATTGAGGTCCCCGGGATATAATTTCCCCTCCACCGGGATCCACCGCCGTTCCAGCAGCTCCGCGCTCTCTTTGGCCACCAGCGCAGCCGCTTCCCGCAGTTGCTCGTTCTGCCCCCGCAGCTTCTCGATTTCCTGCTGGAGCGCCGCGATGTGGGTGTTCTGGTTGGCAATCCGGTCGGCTGCGGCAAGCCCCACCGCGTCAACATCGCAGGAGGACCACTCTGTCAAATTGACTACTTTTTTTAGATTTTTTGGGACCGGCTCCATTTTGTAAAACGGACATTTCTTGCAGTCGCCTATTGGCCCGCCTGCTGTTGAAACGCATCTAAGGGCATTTACGAGTTCTTGATCTCTCAAAACGGCAATTCTCCTTCCTCATCCTCCGGGATCTCCCGGAAGTCCCCTGACGCAAGCGGTGCGGACGCTGTGTCCGATTCGGACCGCTTGCTATCGCCAAAATACACATGCTCCGCCACCACCTCGGCGGAGCGCCGGTTGTTGCCGTCCTTGTCCTTCCAGTCCCGGAGCTGCAAGCGGCCCTCCACCACGGCCATGCGGCCCTTGGTGAAATACTTGCTCACGAAGTCCGCCGTGGAGCGCCACGCCACGATGTCCACAAAGTCCGTCTCCTTCTCGCCGGACTGGCCCTTGTAGTCCCGGTCAACCGCCAGAGAGAAGGACGCCACGGCCAGCCCGTTGCCGGTGTGCCGCAGCTCCGGGTCACGGGTCAGACGGCCCATCAGCACGATATGATTCAGCATGATTTGTCTCCTTTTTTCCAGCGGCCCGGCATGTAGCGTCGCCGCCGGTCATGAATGTATTCCACCATGTCCTCCCATTCCTTACGGGACGGCATGGCCGCCAGTTCTGCCCGATGGATCTCGTCATAGGCCGCCCACTTGGGGCAGACCGCCGGATCGTGACATCCGATCCGGCGATCCGGGCAGTTTAGGCACGGAGGCGCGGTCATAGGGCCACGCCCTTGGCCGCTACCGTCAGCAGGATCACGGCAGCCACGGCGGCCGCCAGAGTCAGCACCGGGAGGACCCGGCTGCGGCGCTTCCCGCGCCCTGTGTATCTCATGTGTCCGATCCTTTCCCTGCCGCTGGGACAGGCGGCAGCCGCATCCACCAGACCACGGGAACCTGGGGCACGGTACCTGTGCGCATCTCCCAACGGCTCCCCGTCCAGCGAAAAAATTGAGGGATCAGCTTTCCATCCAGATCGATATATACCGCGAACTCGCCCGGCTCCGCCGGGTTGGTGCTGCCGGGCATCCATCCGGCGATCATCAGCTGGCCCTCCGGCAGCGCTGGCGGGGTCAACTCATACGTCAGGCCCACGATGTAGTCGGCGGAACAGTGCAGCGCCCGGGCGGCTTTGGCCACATTGCTGAGGTTATCCGTTGCAAGATCGTTGACATAGATACGATGGCCGTCAAACTGTCCGGCGGCCAGCTCACGGAGATGGCCCACCGTATAAGAACCGCCGTATCTGGTGCTGACAACGGTAGTCTTGTCCTGGATTCCTGCCGCGTCCGCCGCTCTAACCAGCCGTAATGCGCTGGCCTGCGTCTCCCGCTCCAGCTTCCGAATTCGCCTGTCCTCTGCCGCCTTTTCTGCGGCTTTGTTGGCGTCCATCGCCTCTTTGCGCTTGGCCTTTGCTTTGCTACAAGCCTTATCGCAGGGATAATATGTTCTTGTTCCCAGAGAGCATTCCAGACAGCAGGTCTGGCCGCCGCAGACATCGCAGCCGCAGCACTCTGCGTCATGCCGAAGGAAAGCGTCTCCCCGCTTGCACTCCTTGCCATCCAGACAGGTCAGGCGCGGCTCCCAGCGGTAGCCCCTGTCCTTGTAAAGC
>DXUR01000348.1 GCA_019417795.1 Clostridiales bacterium
AGGACATCATTGACCGCCCCACCGCGCTCCGAAAGGAAACCGGCATCGCTGCCCTGCCCCCCAGCGACAAGCTCATGCAGGCCGCACAGGTACGAGCCGATGAAATGGCTGCCAGCGGCGTCTATTCTCATATTAGACCTGACGGGCGTAAATACATGACTGTCACTGACAGTCAATACATAGGAGAGAATATTCACTGCCTGGAAGACTGGGCTCTAAAAGAAAAGAGTCTGCCAGAAACCGTCATGTGGGCATGGTCCGCCTCTGCGGGGCATCTCAAAAATATGACCAATTCCCGTTACGGAAGCATCGGTGTCGGACTTGCCAAAGGTACGGACGAAAACGGCGAGGACTGCTGGTATTGTGTCCAACTCTTTATGGATACAGGGGGTTCCATCAGTTGGGTGGATCGTCCCGCAGCCAAGCAATAACAATTCAATATTATTTTTGCAAAATGCGGACTGGTTTCACAGTCCGCATTTCTATTTTAAATTTTCAAATAAGGAGGAATTCCCTTTGAAAAAAATCAGGACGAGATTTCTGTCTGCGTTTCTGGCGCTGCTGACCTTGCTGACACTGCTGCCCACTTCTGCACTGGCAGCTTCCGGCAGTGGAACAGGCATTAAGCCTACAACGGACCCCAACCTCTGGTCTACCCGCCTGACCTCCACTGGACAGCAATACTCCTATCGCCCGCCCACGGCAGCAGGCAAACAGCTCTACTGCATGGATCTCGGCTATTCTTACCGATTTGGAACAGCCAGTTTTCTGAACTCGTACACCTACAAAAGCGCCACTGGAACAGACAGTGACACTTTGTGGGATTCTGCTGTTGCGGATACGGGTCTTGGCGAAATGGATGCCATCACCCGAGAAAACGTCAAATGGATGATGACCTATATCACGGACTACAAGGGCGACATCCCCGGCAGCCTGTTTATGGCTCTGCAAACGTACATTTGGGATCATCAAAGCAATAAATCCGCAGGCGGCGATACCTCTGGTGACATTGATGCCGGTGGTTACGCCAATGCCGATACCTACGAAACATATCTTGGGTATGTAAACTGGCTTTTGGCGCAAAAAGCTAAGGAAGACGCGGAATATCAACAGCAAATCGAAGATTACGCCGCCAAAGGCATCATTGCCTCGGTTGTGGAAGACGAAAACGCAAAGTGGGCAGTCTACGCGAAATCCAGCGTCAAGGGCCGCCAGAGTTTTTTCAACTATTACGCGCCCCGCAAATTGCAAGTCGGTAAGACTCCTGCCCCAGAAGAACCGGATCATCCGCCTGCCGGTGATGCGGATATTACGCTAAAGAAGGTTGCCGCAGGAACCACCCGTGGTTTAGATGGTGCCCGCTTTCTGATTTATCGGGACGGTCAGATCGTGGGCAGCGATGTGACCAAAAACGGCGGCATTATCGAGGTAAAGGACGTCACCAAGGGCCTGTGGACATTCGTGGAGGTGGAAGCTCCGGAGGGTTATGCCCTGGACCCCACCCCTCACAGCGTCTATGTCGATACCACCGATGGCGACAAGCAGTACACTGTTTCCGCCAGCAACAGTCCTCTGCCCAGCCTGAAAATCACCAAGGCAGACGCGCAGACCTTCGCCAAGGTCAAGGCGACCTTTCTGGTGGAGGCCCTGACCGGCAGCTACTCCACCACCGTCACTGTGGACGGCGAAAAGACACTGCCCGATCTCCAGCCCGGTGTGTACCGCGTTACCGAGCAATCCGTGGAGGAGCCGTATATCAAGACCGGAACTCATCAGGACATCGCCCTGCTGGCCGGTGCCGGTACTGTGGAGGCCGCCTTCACCAACTATGTAAAACCCGGTTTGGAGATCCTGAAGAAAAATATTGCCACCGGGGAACCCATTGCCCATGTGACCTACAAAATTGAGCAGATCGACGGCAGCTACTCCACCACCGCGACTACGGACGGCGCGGGACGCATTTTTTTGGCGAATATCCCTGTGGGCAGCTACAAGGTCACGGAGGTCAATGCTCCCTCCGATGTGATCCTCTGCGACATTCCCCAGACGATTGCCCTCGGCCCCGGCGAGACCCGCACGGTGACATTCTTCAACGCCATGAAGCCTTCTTTGAAAATCATCAAACGGTGCGAAGTTACCAAAGATCCCATCCCCAACACCAAGTTCCACATCTGGTGGGCATCGGACAACACAAGCACCGGTGCCATGAATGACCTCGGCAGCTTTTACACGGATGACCATGGCGAGATCATCTTCACAGGCGATGCCCTCAAGAGCGGCTGGTATAAAGTGACAGAGGAAGCCCCAGCATCCGGATTCGCCCCCGCTGACGAACCGACTCAGGAGTTCTATCTGGCTGGCAACGAAAACGCGGTCAAAATCTGGGAGAATCGCCCCCTCAGTGCGCTGGTGGTATTCAAATATGATGAAAAAACCGGCGCGGCCTTACAGGGAGCGGAGTTCCAGATCCGCTATCTGGGCGGCACCTCCGGCATCGGCGGCACGGTCATCGGCACTTACACCACTTCGGAAAACGGGTCCATCATCCTCACCCGCCTGAAAGCGGGCACCTATATCGTGGAAGAAACCAAAGCCAGTCCGTTTTATTCCATCGACACGCCGCCCCAGACCGTGCTGTTGAGCGGTAAGGATCAGGATGTGGTGACGCTCCGGTTCGGCAACCAGCCTTACGGCTCCGTCCTCATCAAGAAGCTGGCGGATGATGCCAGCAAAACACCGCTGGCGGGCGCTACCTTCCTCGTCACTGACGATAAGGGTACGTTCATCGGCACCGCCAACGGTGAGTTCACCACGGACAAGTCCGGAGCCATCCAGCTCCCTAAGCTGCCTGCCGGTACGACCATCGTGGCAAAGGAAATTCGTCCCCCGGAGGGGTACGCATTGGACGGCACACCCCAGACTATTACAGTGCAGGCGGGTGAAAACGCGCCTCTGACATTCTACAATAAGCCTCTCTGCAACCTGACCATTCTGAAGCGGGACGCGCTGACAAAGAAACCTCTGGCAAAGGCGGAGTTCATTGTGAAGGACAGTGAGGGCAAGCCCATTGGAACAGACAACGGGCGGTTCGTCACCGGCTCTGACGGTACTGTGACCATTACTGCCCTGAATCCCAATGCCACCATTATCGTGTCTGAGGATAAAGCGCCCATCGGCTATATCAAGGATGAGACGCCAAAAACCATTGTGGTCAGGAGCGGTGTACCCAATAGCCTGACCTTTGACAATGAACCTTCTACCACATTGGTGATCCACAAATATATCGAAGGAACGGAGAACGAGCCGCTTTCTGGCGTTGCCTTCAAGGTAGTAGATGGCAGCGGCGCTGCCGTTGGCCCCGATGACGGCGTTTATTACACGGACAAGGCGGGTGAGATCGTTTTGAACGGTCTGGAACCCGGCACTACCGTAGTTGCCCGTGAGATCAAATCTGTGGATGGATTCGTGCTGGACGGCACACCCCAGGACATTCTCATCAAGGCAGGGACGGTGCAAAATCTGACCTTCTGGAACAAGCGTCAGGGCGCGCTTATTATCAACAAGCTGGACGCTGTGACGAAGAAACCGCTGGCGGGAGTTACCTTCAAGATCACTACGGCTACCGGCGAGTTTGTCCCCGACGAAAACGGAAAAATCAGCTCCAACGGTCTGTATTATACCGATAAAAACGGGCAGATCATTCTCAAGGGCGTCACCGGTACGCTGGTGGTAACGGAGGAAAAATCTATTGACGGTTACACCATCGACGAAAATACCCGCACCCAAACCGTTGTAGTCAACCCTGACGATACGCAGTCCTTGTGTTTTTATAACGCCCCCATCGGCGGCGTGGAAATCATCAAGGTCAATGCGGATAACCACAGTGAGCGCATCCCCAATACGACCTTTGAGATCCGCAAGGTGGACGATGCTCTGGTCGATACCGTTACGACGGACAAAAATGGCCGTGTGTTCGTGGCTCTGGAGGATGGTAGTTACTATGCAAAAGAGGTCACGTCTAACAAATCGTTCCGGCTGGATGATACGCCCCACTATTTTGAGATCAAGGACGGCA
>DXUR01000349.1 GCA_019417795.1 Clostridiales bacterium
TGCTTTTTATTGAAACATACTTTGGTGCGAAATGCAACGGAGAAGTTCGAAATCGCTTTCAGCCCATGACGACCTGCACGTTCACCTCGGCACCCTCCGCTGCCAGCGGCAGAACACTGCCTTGCAGAGGCTTGCCGTCCACGGTCACGCTCTTGACGCCATGCTGCACTCCGGCGGTATTGTCCACCGTGATGTGATAGGTCGCCCCACGGAAGCGGCGGGTCACAGTGAAGCCGGACAGGGTGTGCGGGATGCAGGGGTCCACCTTCAGTCCGTCCAGCGTGGGCTGGATGCCCAGAATATACTGGCTCACATTGAAGAACGTCCACGCCGCCGTGCCGGTCAGCCAGCTGTTCTTGGCCTCGCCAAAGGTGGGCGCATCCCTGCCGGCTACCATCTGGCTGTAGACATAGGGCTCTGTGCGGTGTATCTCCGAAATATCCTCAATGTAGGCCGGGCAGGTCTTGCGGTAGACCTCAAAGGCACGATCGCCGTGGCCCAAAACGGCCTCAGCGCAGCTGATCCACGGGTTATTGTGGCAGAAAATGCCGGCGTTCTCTTTGTATCCCGGAGGATAGCTGGAGATCTCGCCCAGATTGAGCTGATAGCTGGTGTAGGCCGGCTGATGCAGCACCACGCCATATTTCGTATCCAGCCGCTCTTCCACGCTCTTCAACGCCTGCGCAGCCTGACCGCTCTCCCGGCCAATGCCGGCCATAACACACATACCCTGCGGTTCGATAAAGATTTGGCCCTCCGTACACTCTTTGCTGCCCACCGGCTTGCCAAAGGCATCGTAGGCGCGGCGGAACCATGCTCCGTCCCAGCCAGCCGTCAGCGCGGCCTGCTCCACGGCCTCAATGCTCTTGCGGGCAGCGGCCGCTTCCTCATCCAGATGCAAGTGGTCGCACAGTTCGGCGTACTCCCGGCCATACTTGACGAACATACCGGCGATGAACACGCTCTCGGCTACCGGACCCTCGCTGGGGCCGGTGATCTGAAAGCTCTCACCCGGGTGCTCGGAGAAGCAGTTCAGGTTCAGGCAGTCGTTCCAGTCGGCGCGGCCAATGAGCGGCAGGCCGTGGGGGCCAAGGTGCGTAACGGTGAAGTTGAAGCTGCGGCGCAGATGTTCCAGCAGCGGCTGGGCCTTGGACTCGTCATTATCGAACGGCACCTGCTCATCCAGGATGCTCCAGTCTCCGGTCTCCCGCAGGTAGGCGGCAGCGCCGGCGATGAGCCACAGCGGGTCGTCGTTGAAACCAGTGCCGATGTCGCGGTTTCCCTTTTTGGTCAGCGGCTGATACTGATGGTAAGCACTGCCATCCTCAAACTGGGTGGCCGCAATGTCCAGAATGCGCTCCCTTGCACGGGAGGGGATGATATGCACAAAGCCCAGCAGATCCTGACAGCTGTCGCGGAAGCCCATGCCACGGCCCATGCCGCTCTCGTAATAGCTGGCGCTCCGGCTCATATTGAAGGTGACCATGCACTGGTACTGGTGCCAGATGTTCACCATGCGGTCCAGCTTTTCCTCTCCGGAGTGCAGCTGATAGGTAGAGAGCAGGTCTTTCCAGTGGGCGGCCAGCGCAGCGCGGGCCGCATCGACCTGCGCGTCGGTGGCATAGCGCTCCATCATGGCGTGGGCGCGGGCTTTGTTGATGACGCCCGGCGCGACGAATTTTTCCTCCTGCGGGTTCTCGATGTAACCCAGACCGAACAGGATGCTGCGGCACTCTCCCGAGGCCAGCTTTACATGGATGTGCAGCGCACCAACAGGAGCCCAGCCATGGGCGATGCTGCCGGAGCAATGGCCTGCCCGAACGGCCTGCGGGTCTGCCGGGCCGCCATATACGCCGCAGAATGCATCACGGGAGGTATCAAAGCTGCTGATGGGGCAGTTGGCCCAGAAAACAGCGTAGTGGTCACGGCGCTCACGGTATTCGGTCTTATGATAGACAGCGCTGCCCTCCACCTCGACTTCACCGGTGGAGAAATTGCGCTGGAAGTTGGAGCTGTCGTCCACAGCGTCCCACAGGCAGAACTCCACATAGCTGAACACATCCAGCTCTTTTTCCGTGCCGCTGTCATTGCGCAGGGTCAGGCGGTCCAGCTCACAGGCATCGCCTTTGGGCACAAACAGCTCCTGCTGTGCCGTCACGCCGTTCTTTCTGCCCTCCAGTATCGTGTAGCCCAGACCATGGCGGCAGGTGTAACTGTCCAGTTCGGTCTTTGTTGGCTGCCAGCCGGGGTTCCACACCGTATCGCCATCCTTGATATAGATATGGTGGCCGTCCATATCCAGCGGGGAGCTGTTGTAGCGGTAACGGGTCAGCCGGCGCAGCCGCGCATCGCGGTAAAAGCTGTAGCCGCCGGCTGTGTTGGAAACCAGACTGAAAAAATCCTCACTGCCAAGGTAGTTGATCCAGGGCAGCGGGGTCTGCGGGGTGGTGATGACGTACTCTTTGTTCTGGTCGTCAAAATGTCCGAATCTCATAACGCTTCCTCCTTAAAACCTGCTCACGAAAACGATTGAGAGCTTTTGAAAGAAGCGGTCTCTTTGTTTTTAGCATAGCCTATCCGTGTAAAAATTGCAAGTACTTTTTCAAGATTCCGCCCAAAGTTCTCCAAAAAATATGCATTATTTCATCACAAACATCCGCAGTGCCGCACACCTGTCCGGTCCGCGTCCGTCTCCCTCTCCCGCCTGTCCTGTTCCTTCCGGCTCCGAAAAAAGCAGCGAAACTTTTTCGATTTTAACCGAAATGTAACGAAATCCAATCGAGATGCACAATTTTGGTCTTCAAAAAGCAAGCAAGCTGCCGAAATCAATGCGTTATGGTTAAAACTTTTTCTTTTTCGCTTGATTTTTGGTACAGAATGCGCTATATTGGACTTGCGAAAACGATTAAGGACTTTGCAGGAAGCGATTCCAAGAATCCTTTCCCGGAAAGGAGGCCAGCCGATGCCATCTCTGAAAGATTTGGCAAAAGAATGCGGCGTATCCGTCGCAACCGTCAGCAAGGCTCTGAACGATCAGCCTGACATTGCCGCCGCGACAAGAGAGCGCATCCGCGCAGCGGCTCGCCGCATGGGGTATCTGCCCAACGCAGCGGCCCGGGCCCTCAAAACCAACCGTACTTATAATTTGGGAGTCCTGTTCGTTGACGAACGGCAAAGCGGCCTGACTCACGAATACTTCTCCGCCGTGCTGGACAGCTTCAAGGTAGAAGCAGAAAAGCGCGGCTACGACATCACCTTTATCAACCATAACATCAGCGGCAGGAGCATGACCTATCTGGAGCACTGCCATTACCGCAGTGTGGACGGTGTGGTGATCGCCTGCGTGAACTTTTACGACCCACAGGTAGTGGAGCTGGTCAACAGTGATGTTCCGGTGGTGACCATCGACCATGTTTTCAACAACCGCATGGCAGTCCTGTCGGACAACGTGGCGGGTCTCAAAGCTCTGGTCAAGCAGGCATGGGCCTGCGGACACCGGCGCATCGCTTTTATCCACGGCGAAAAGACCTCGGTCACTGAAAACCGCATCGCCGGCTTTTATCAGGCCTGTGAAGAACTGGGGCTGGAGATACCGGAAGAGTACGTCCGCGACGGCGTGTATCACGATGTTGAGCGCTGTGCAGAAGAGACCCGGGCGCTGCTGGCACTGCCGCAGCGGCCCACCTGCATCATCTTCCCGGATGATTTCTCCGCACTGGGCGGCTATAACGCTCTGGCAGAAGCAGGGCTGAGCATCCCGGATGACATCTCAGTGATGGGATACGACGGCATCTACCTTTCCCGGGTGGTCAACCCCTCGCTGGTGACCTACCAGCAGAACACAGCCGCTCTCGGCCAGACCGCAGCGGACAAGCTCATCGAACTCATCGAGCACCCGCGGGTCACACTGCCGGAGCAGATCCGAGTCTCCGGCAGGCTGCTGTTGGGCAGGTCAGTCCGCAGCCTTTGATTTTGGACCAGAACTCCTATGGCGGAGTTTTTTGAAGAAAATGGAAAACCATGAAGGAGGTTTACCCTTATGAAAAAGATCTCTCGTCGTAATTT
>DXUR01000035.1 GCA_019417795.1 Clostridiales bacterium
GTGGCATATACCGTCTGGTCAGTGATCGCCGTGGTGAAGGCCAGGGGTCACCGGGGACGGCGGGTATACAGCGCCCTTTTGGGAGCGGCGGACGGTATTTTGACAGTTTACGTCCTGTTCTGCCTCATGTGGGGCGTGAACTACTGGACGGACAGCTTTCAGGACCGCTCCGGCATCACAGCTCAGCCAGTGGCTGCGGAAGATCTGAAAAACGTGACCGCCTATTTCGCGGAACGGCTGTCCGAAACGGCGGACACGGTGCCACGGGACGAAAACGGCGTGTACGCGGTGTCGAAAGAGCAAATCCTTTCAGAGAGCCGGTCTGTCTACGGCGGCGTGACGGAACTGTTTCCCTTTCTGGAATTTCCGGATACCGGGGTCAAGGCAGTGCGCTGCTCCCGGATCATGAGCGTCATGGGCTTTACCGGGGTGTATTTCGCCTGTGTGGGGGAGTCCAATGTGAATGTGGACAGCCCCGCCTGCCTGCTGCCCTCCACCATCGCCCACGAGCTGGCCCACCAGCGGGGCGTCGCGTGGGAGCAGGAGTGTAACTTCTTGGGCGTGTTGGCCTCTGTCACCAGCGGGATGCCGGACTACATATATTCCGGCTGGCTGCTGGGATTCATCCACCTTGGCAACGCCTTGTACGAAACAGAACCGGAGGCTTACTGGGCCATTCGGGGCACCCTTCCGGCAGCGGTGGAGGCAGACCTCCGGGACAACAGCGCCTATTGGGATCAGTTCCGGGACAACGTGGTGGAAAAGGTATCCGATACGGTGTATAACGCCGCGCTGAAATCCTACGGTGACGCCAACGGCATGAAGTCTTACAGCATGGTGGTGGAGCTGCTGGTGGCGTATTATAAGGATCTGGTATAAAACTTCATGCATGAACAGCGCAGCACGAACATGCACAGATGCCAGTGCATGAAGTTTTCGCGCATCATTTCCGGTTGCCCCGCAGGGGCGAGGAAATGGCATATTTCTTATGTTGCCATGCTTTTGTATAACAAAAAGGACTTCCGCATTGCTGCGGAAGTCCTTTTTTGAATCATTGGGGCAGTTCGTTTTCCTTGGGCCAGGGGTGCAGCGAATAAGACTGCTCCGGGGTCATGGCAAAATACTGCTTTGTGCCGGTGTTCCCCTGATCCCCCCAGGTGGCGTCGATGTGGACGGTCTCGCCGTCCAGTGTGGCCACGGTCCAGATGTGGGTGGCGTTGGGGAGAGCGTAGCAGTCGATGCCCTCCAGCTTCAAAAGCAGATTGTAAGCGCCGGTATACCCGTCGCAGACGGCCTTGCCGTTATGAAACAGGCTGTAGGGCAGGTGGCTGACGGAGGTGTTGTCCCCGGCGTCATCGTAGGTGCAGTTGGCGGCGATCCACTGGTAATAGGCCCAGGCGATCTCCCGCTGGGTGGAGGCGGGGGGAATGGTCCCCTGCTGCCACAGCGCGTCATGGACGGCGATGGCGGCAGTCAGTGCTTCTGAACGGTATTCCTCGGTACGGTCGCCGGCGATGGAGCTGAATTTCAGGATCATGGTCCCGGCGGCGTTATAGGAGCAGGAGGCGTTGTTGTAGCCTTGCTCGCAGTACCGCTTGACCGCCAGCAGGGCATTGTTCAGAGCCTCCTGAGCACTGGAAACGGTAAAGCCTTGATCGTATTTCAGGGACAGGGTGTTTTCCCCCTGAGAGAGCATATAGCGGACAGCCTGGTCATAGTCCGCCGCAGTCTCCGGGGCGGCGATGTAGGTTCCCGCCGTGACCAGATCCTCGTAGGCGGCCCCCTCGGCGCTGTAAAGCTCCGGCAGGTGCCAGTCCGGCGTCAGCCGAAGGGAGGGATCCACCATCCGGGTCAGCATGGCTGCGGCGGCCCCTCTGGTGATGGGAGAATCCGGCAGAAAGGAGCCAGTCTCGTCGCTGCCCACGCTGATCCCGCAGCGGTAAAGCTTGAGGATATCATCATAATAGGGCGTGTATTCCGTTACGTCGGTGATCCGGCGGCGGTTGGCGTAGGCCTGAGTGATGAGGGAATCGTTGATCGGAGGCAGCGCTGTTTCCGGCAGGAGATTTGCCAGCACATGGGCCATCTGGGCCCGGGCAGCCACATTGGAGAGCTGATCGTCCAGAGTCTTGTCTAAAACGCCCTCCGCCTGTAAGTACCAAAGATAGGGGGCGTAGACCCGCTGGGCGTCCTTCAATCCAATGGCGGCGGCAGTGAAGGCGGCGGGACCGGCCTCCGGGTCCCCGGTGCGGTACAGGCTGCGGATGCGCCCGGCGAAGATCACCGCCTGTCCCACGGTCATAGGCACCGTCAGGCCGTAAGTGCCGTCGGCCTGACCGACAGACAGACCGTATTCGTACAGGGCGGCTACATTTTCATAGAAGGTATGGTCCTCCGGCAGATCGGAGAACTGGCTGGCATAGGTTTTGCTGCGGACAAAGTTGTCCGCGCTGTTCTCCTTGGCCAGAGCGGGAACGCTCATCAGAGACAGTGCCAGCAGCAGGGACAGCGCTTGCTTTTTCATGGAGTGTCACTCCTTTCCGGAGGTCAGGACGGAAGATGCAGGTCCTCCGCGGTCCGATCCTCCACATAGGGGTTGAGATAGGTGTTCACCAGAGTCAGAGTTTCGTCCGGGATCAGATAAATATACGGAGATCTCCACTCGTTAGGCAGGGTGGAGAAGTCGATCTTGTCCACGCCCATTTTCAAAACCTCTGTGCCCAGCCAGACCAGATTGCCCACGGACAGGTCGGTGTCTACATACTGATTGAAAATTTTGGCGTAATCGTCGATTTTCGTCAGGATATTGCTGGCGGTGAGCATTTTCTTCGCCACGGCCTTCAAAAACTTCTGCTGGGTCTGCATCCGGCCCAAGTCCTCGCTGCCGTAGCCGGTGCCATCGTTGTTGTGGCGGAAGCGGACCACCCGCATGGCGTCGGCACCGTTGAGGTATTGAACACCTTTTTTAAAATGGATGCTGAGGTTCTGAATGGGATCGTCATAGTCCATGTTGATGGGCACATCGAAATTCACGCCGCCGATGGCCTCCACCAACGCCTCAAAGCCGGTCAGATCCACGGAAACGGTGTAGTCCACCGGGATGCCCAACTGGTCGGACACCACCTCTGCCAGCTTGGTCATGCCGCCCTTGCCGAAGGCGGCGTTGATCTTGTGGGATTTTCCATCCCACACGGCCTTGGAGTCACGGGGGATGCTGACGCCGTAGACGTAGCCGTTCACAGTGTCCACAGCTACCAGAATGTTGGTGTCGCTGTTGCCGTTGCCGTCGTCAGAGCCGGAGACCAGAATGGTGTAGAAGCCGCCCTTGCGCTCCAGATGGGACCGCAGGGCCTCCTGGGCCGCCTGCTCCTCCTCGGATAGCTGGGGATCTCCCGTGGAGGAGGGCTGAGACGGCAGCTCATCCACCTTTTGTTCCGGGGCTTTCAGGAAAAATGCCTTCACCGCCACGCAGGCAGTGAGCAGGATCAGGACGATGGACAGGAAAACTTGCAGGGTAGTGAGGTGTTTTTTATAGCGGACTGCTCTGGACATGTGAACGGACGCTCCTTTAACGCGCGGCGAAGGCCGCTTCTCTTTTTCGACAGATTTACATAATATTCTATAAGGATACGGCACAAATTACAAGGGGTTCCGGGAAATTTCCAGTTTATTCACAAACAGCCTGTCCGGAAAACGCTGGTCTACGGAAATCGACGTTTCTTAAAGGCTGCGGGGGACCCTCCGAAGGTCCCCCGCAGCCTGCTATTCGCTTCCGGCGCTGTTCGCCAGCCTTTTCAGCAGGCACCGGATCTCGTCCAGCTGCCGGGTCTGCTGGGAAAGGGCGCAACTGATATAATGAAGCTCTGCTGCCAGTCCCTCCGGCGCGGGATGGACCGCTACCGGGTGGGGCCATCGGCGCATGACGGGCTGAACTGCCGGAGCGGCGGGCAGTTCCGGGACAGCGTTTGACTTTTGGGGGCCGCTTTGGCGGCGGCAGCCGCCGGGATCACGTACAGCCATGGGACTTCCTCCTTCTATGTACCCTTGTATTTTTTTCGGGTGGCGATGCCGCCCCGGATGTGCCGCTGGGCCTTGTTCACGTCCAGCACCTCCTTGACCTGCAAGTACAGCGCCCGGTTAAAAAGGGGCAGCCGTTCTGAAATGTCCTTGTGGACCGTGGATTTGCTGATGCCGAATTTGGCAGCGGCGGCGCGGACCGTGGTCCGGTTCTCTATGATGTAAAGAGCAAGGCGCTCCGCCCGCTCCTCCATATTTCCCTTCAAAGCACAACACTCCCCGCCTTTTGTTGCTTTATCCTATGCGGTCCAAAACAGGCTTATGCAAGGGGAAATATGGCCGCTCCCCATGAAAAAATATTGGAGAATCAAAAAAACCGTGATAGAATAACCATAACGATCTTATTGCAAAAGGAGTGTTGACCATGAATGAGGTTTTAAAGGTTCTAAAAGAGCGCCGCAGCATCCGTGCTTTCCGCCCGGAGCCGCTGAAAAAGGAGGATCTGGACGCTATTGTGGAGGCCGGTCTTTACGCGCCCTCTGCCAAGAATCTCCAGAGCACCAAGCTGGTGGTGGTACGGGACGCCGCCGTGCTTGCCAGATTGGAACGGCTGAACAGCCGGATTTTAGGCACACCGGAGGGGACACCCTTTTATGGTGCGCCGGAGGCCATTGTGGTGCTGTCCGACAGCGAGTATCCCAACTGGCTTCAGGACGGCTCTCTGGTAATGGGCAACCTGATGAACGCTGCTGCCGCATTGGGCATCGGCTCCTGCTGGATCAACCGGGCCATGGAGACCTTTGAATTGCCGGAGGGCAAGGCTTTGCTGGCAGAGTGGGGTCTGGGCGAAAACTGGAAGGGCGTCGGCAACTGCATTTTAGGCTATACGGATCAGGCTGTCCTGGGGGACAAGGCCCGGAAAGAGGACCGCGTTCTGTATGTGTGAGGAGGGCAGACTATGAATGAAGCGATCCGGCAGGTGACCCACGTTCAGAACATCCGCTATGACAAGGCCACGGAGCGGCTGTACATCATCGACCAGACGCTGCTGCCCAACGAGGAAAAAGAGATCGAGCTGCGCACCGTGGAGGAGATGATCGAGGCCATCAAAATGCTCCGCATCCGGGGCGCGCCGGCCATCGGCATCTGCGCGGGCTACTGCATGTACGCGCTGGCCAGGGACATTGACGCCAAGGACAACGAGACCTTTTACCGGAAATTGCAGATCGACGGCGAGCTGCTGGGGGCAGCCCGGCCCACGGCGGTGAACCTCCGCTGGGCAGTGGGGGAGATGCTGGATGCCGCCAAGGCCCACTTGAAGGATGACCGGGCGGAATTGCTGGAGGCCCTGTACCGCAAGGCAGTGGACATCCACGAGGACGACATCGCCAAATGCACCGCCATCTCCGAATACGGTCTGAGCCTGCTGAAGGACGGCGACGGCGTTCTGACCCACTGCAATGCCGGTCCGCTGGCCACCTCCCGGTACGGCACCGGACAGGGGCCCTTCCTGCTGGCGGCGGAGCGGGGCATCCACATTCGCGTGTTTGCCGACGAGACCCGCCCTCTTCTGCAAGGGGCGCGGCTCACCAGCTATGAGCTGCAGCGGGCGGGGGTGGACGTGACCCTCATCTGCGACAACATGGCGTCCATGGTGATGAAAAACGGCTGGGTGCAGGCCTGCTTCGTGGGCTGTGACCGCATCGCCGCCAACGGCGACTTCGCCAACAAGATCGGCACCAGCGGCGTGGCCATCCTGGCCAAGCACTACGGCGTCCCGGTGTATACGCTGGGGCCCACCTCCACCATCGACATGAGCTGTCCCGACGGGGCGCACATCCCCATCGAGCTGCGGGACGGCGACGAGATCAAAAACCTCTGGTACGAAAAGCCCATGGCCTTGCCGGGGGTGAAGTGCTTCAACCCGTCCTTCGATGTGACGGACCATGAGCTGCTCACCGGCATCGTGACGGAGAAGGGCATCTGCTACCCGCCCTTCAACGAGAGCCTTGCGGCGCTGTTCAAGGACAAAGAATAAGGAGGATCTGATATGGCTATTTTAGAATCTCCCTCTGCCTGCATCGCGGCGGAGGAGGGCGTCATCGCCAAGGCGGTACTGATGCCCGGCGACCCTCTGCGGGCGAAATTCGTAGCGGAGCACTATCTGGAAAACCCGGTGTGCTTCAATACCGTGCGGAATATGCTGGGCTATACCGGCACCTATAAGGGTCGGAAGCTGTCCGTCATGGGTCACGGCATGGGCGTTCCCTCCGCGGGACTGTACGCCCACGAGCTGTATAACTTCTACGGCGTGGACACCATCATCCGCATCGGCTCCGCCGGGGGCATCGGAGAGGATGTGAAGGTGCGGGACGTGGTGCTGGCTATGGGCGCCTCCACCAATTCCCACTTTGCCGACCAGTACCGGTTCCCCGGCCAGCTTTGCGCCACGGCGGACTACGGCCTTTTGAAGGACGCTGCCGCAGCGGCGGAACGGCTGGGCGTCCGGGCGGACGTGGGACAGGTGTTCACCTCCGACCAGTTCTATAATGACAATCCGGAGGCCAACGCCACCTACCGGAAGTTCGGTATTCTGGCGGTGGAGATGGAGACCGCCGGTATTTACTGGACGGCTCAGCGCTTCGGCAAGCGGGCGCTGTCTATCCTTACCATTTCTGACCATATTTTTACCGGCGAAGCCCTGAGCGCTCAGGAGCGGCAGGACTCCTTCCATGAGATGATGGAGATCGCCCTGGAGACCGCGTGGAACGCGGCGGAATAAGAGAGAAAGGCATCATACATGTATCGCACAGTGATTTTTGATCTGGACGGCACGCTGCTGGATACCATCGGGGATCTGGCGGCCGCCGCCAACGCCGTCTGCCGGGAAAACGGCTGGCCGGAGTACACCGTACAGGCCGTCGAGGGCATGGTGGGTCACGGCATCCCCAATCTGGTGAGCCGGTTTTCTCCGGCAGAGGCCCAGGAGCCGCAGACGCTGGAACGGACCCTTGCGCAGTTCAACCGGGTTTACGGTGCTCACAATATGGAGCTGACCGCGCCCTATGCCGGGATGCCGGAGCTGCTGAAAAAGCTGAAAGCCGCCGGAGTGCGGCTGGCGGTCTGCTCCAACAAGGCGGACGAATTCAGTCAGGTGATCGTAGCCCACTACTTTCCCGGTATTTTTGAGGTGATCCGGGGGAATCTTCCCGGCACACCGGTAAAGCCGGACCCCGGCGTGGCCCGCGGAATTCTGGAAAAGCTGAACGCCCGACCGGAGGAGACGCTGATGGTGGGAGACAGCGATGTGGACATCCGCACCGGACACAACGCAGGCTTGAAGGCCTGCGGCGTGACGTGGGGCTTCCGCAGCCGGGAAAATCTGGTAAACGCGGGCGCGGATTTTCTGGCAGATACCCCAGCGGAACTGGAAAAACTCCTGATGAACTGAAAACTAAGGCGGTCCCTTTGTGGGGCCGCCTTAGTTTTTACTGTTTAGAAAAGTTACTGGAGAGGACTGAATGCACTCAAAAGTGCATAAAATGGAGCAACGGAACGATGGGAAAACGGTTAACAAAAAAAGCTTCAATCGCTATCGATAGAGCGATAACCAATTATAGAAAAAAAGCATTAACAATCCGTTCACAATTATGGTATACTTGACGATAGAGGAGAGAGGTAACCCCGCTTTAATTGTGTAAAAACACAATAAGCAGTCCCAAGAACCTATCAACAAGCTTTGGAAGAAAAAAGGAGGAACCCTATATGGGCAATACCCTGAACAACAAAAAAGCGAATGGTCTCGCACTGCTCCCGTTCCTGGTATTCATCGTTATCTACATGGGCGCCGGTCTGGTTTACCAGTCCAAGGGCGTCGACATGGCATTCTATCAGTTCCCCTCTGTCACCGCAATGTTCCTGGCTGTTCTGGTGGCCTTCATCATGTTCAAGGGCAGCATCAACGAAAAGTTTGATACCTTCGCCAAGGGCGCTGCCAACGTGGACGTTCTGACCATGCTGATCATCTACATCCTGGCCGGCGCGTTCGCTACCGTGGCTGCTGAGATGGGCGGCCGTGACGCTACCGTCAACCTGGGCCTGAGCCTGGTTCCCGTCCAGTTCCTGGCCGCTGGCCTGTTCGTCATCGCTGCTTTCATGGGCACCGCTACCGGTACTTCCATGGGCACCATCTCCGCCATCACTCCCATCGCTGTCGGCGTTGCGGAAAAGGGCGGCCTGAACATGATGGTCGTTCTGGGCGCGGTTATCGGCGGCGCTATGTTCGGCGATAACCTGTCCATGATCTCCGATACCACCATCGCCGCTACCCGCAGCCAGCACTGCGAGATGCGTGATAAGTTCCGCGTGAACTTCCTCACCGCTCTACCTGCCGCTCTGGTCACCATCGTGGTGCTGCTGATCGTGGGCCGTCCCGAGACCGTTACCGAGATCGGCGACCTGTCCTACAGCTTCATCAAGGTTATTCCCTATCTGCTGGTTCTGATCCTGGCTCTGGTCGGCATGAACGTGTTCCTGGTGCTGACCATCGGCATCTTCGCTGCCGGTATCGTGGGCATCGCCACCGGCGCTATCGATCTGGCCGGTTTCGCTCAGGCTGTTTACAACGGCTTCTGCGGCATGAACGAGGTCTTCTTCCTGACCCTGCTGTGCGGCGGTATGTCTGAGCTGATCGCCAAGAACGGCGGTATCGAGTGGATCATCCAGAAGCTGGGCAAGGGCATGAAGGGCAACAAGTCCGCTCAGGTGGGCATTGCCGCTATGGTCTCTCTCTGCGACTGCGCTACCGCTAACAACACCGTGGCTATCATCGTGGCTGGCGACATGGCCCGTGAGGTCTCTCACGAGTACAAGGTTGACCCCCGCCGCACCGCTTCTCTGCTGGATATGTTCTCCTGCGTGTTCCAGGGCATCATCCCCTACGGCGCGCAGCTCCTGGTAGCTTCCTCCCTGTGCAACGCTACCGTTACCAACGGCACCACCATCAGCGCCGCCAACATCCTTGGCTCTCTGTGGTATTGCTGGTTCCTGGCCGCTTTCGGCATCCTGTCCATCTTCATCCCCTTCGCCGATGGTGTCTGCCGCAAGGATCCCTGGAACTGGGAGTATGACTGCGCTGAGTCCAACGTGGCCGCTAAGAAGGCCCTGCTGGAGAAGGAAGCCGCTGAGGCACAGCAGTAATCAAACATTGGATCTCTCCTATTCTCGCACTCTCACTCTCCTAACGGAAAACGCCGGCCATTGGCCGGCGTTTTCCTGTTGCCTGCAAGGTTCTGTGTTTCAGGTGAAAAGAACCTGCGCAAAAAATAAACCGGACGAAATCGTCCGGTTCATTTATTTATATGTGCTTATTTGCCGACGATCTGACGATGCAGGGAAGAAGTATATGCAATGGAACGCTGAATAGACTGTTCCAGAAGGCGGACAAATCCTTCGGCGTGAGAGGAGAGCTTGGCGTTCTGCGGATAGATCCAGCCCAGTCGTACCGGATCCTTGTCTGCCAGAGGGATGGTGACCACATTGGCAGGGGAGAGATGCTCTGCAAGAAGGCCGCTGCCAGTGCTGTAAGCGTCCGTATTGGCCAGAACATTCATGGCGGTGGAGCGGTTGTTGACAATGATGGCCTTGGAGGGCTTACGCATGGATACCATGGGAAGCTCTTCAGAAAAGTCCACGGCTACGCCCTGAGCCTGTTCAAAGGAACTGTAAGGATAGCCCTCCAGATCCGCCTCCGACACGTGCTCCAGCTGGGTGAGGGGATGTCCTTTCCGGACGTATACACAGGGGGGCACCGCCGCCAGCTCGTGGAAGGTCAGCTCCCGGCCGTCCAGCAGGCGGCAGACGATCTTTTCCGTCAATTTGGTCAGAAAGATGATGCCGATGTCCGCCCGGTGGTCATACACATCGTCGATCACGCCGTCCATGCTGGTCTCTTTCAATGTATATTGGTAGCGGTTTTCCTGGTTTTGCTGGAGCATTTCCAGGAAAGCGTCCTCAGTAAAGGGATACCGCTGGGTGGAAACGCTGAAATGCACCGGTGCAATGGTGCTGCGGGATTCGCCGTATAGGCTCTCGATCCGATGCTTCTGTTCCAGCAGCGAGACTGCATAGCCCAGAAACTCCTTGCCCTCCGGCGTAAACTCCACGCCCCGGTTGCTGCGGACGAAGAATTTGATACCCAATTCCTCCTCCAGTTCCCGCACGGCGGTGGAAATACCGGATTGGGACAGGAACAGCTTGTGGGCGGCCTTGTTGATGGAACCGCATTTGGAGATTTCTACCACATACGTCAGCTGCTGAAAGGTCATTGGATCGTCTCCTTTTTACAAAATTCATAAAATTTTTCACAGGATGCCGCAGGGGAACACAAGTCCGTCCGCCGGGCTCCCATGGATATAGTTACGCATCGTTTGTTGAACCACATTATACGGAGCCTATCACGAAAAGTCAATCCATTATTAAAATAACTGTGAATGAATTGCGAAAAAGAGATACTAACACCTTTTCGCGGAACGTGATAGTATAATAGGTGAAATCCAATAAAAGTATCCGATGAGACTTTCTGGTTTACGGCAAATGTTTACATAAATTTTGCGTGTAAACACCTCTCTACTCGACTCGCTCTCTCCTTTTGCCAAAAACGTGGAAAGTTCTTACAGATAACTGAAAAACGATAACAACAAAATTTGCCGGTCTCACCGGCCCCGGAACAAGGAAAGGAAGGCATTTATTATGGATTGCAAGAACATGGGCTTCGCTACTCGTCAGATTCACGCTGGTAAGCATGACAACGGTGTCGGCGCACTGTGCACCCCGATTTATCAGACCTCTACCTTCGAGTTTGATACCGTGCAGCAGGGCGGCGCCCGCTTCGCTGGTCAGGAAGAGGGCTACATCTACTCCCGTCTGGGCAACCCCTCTCTGACTCAGGTCGAGGAGAAGCTGGCTGCTCTGGAAGGCGGCGAGGCTGCTCTGGCTACCGCTTCCGGCATGGGCGCTATCTCCTCCGCTCTGTGGAGTTCTGTTGAGGCCGGTGACGAGATCGTTGCCAGCGATACCCTGTACGGCTGCACCTTCGCTCTGCTGAACCACGGCATGAGCAAGTTCGGCGTGGGCGTGAAGTTCGTTGACTTCGCCGATCTCGCTGCCGTGAAAGCCGCTCTGACCGAGAAGACCAAGGTTGTCTATCTGGAGACCCCCTGCAACCCCACTCTGAAGGTGGTTGACATCGCTGAGGTCGCCAAAATCGCTCACGAGTACAACAAGAACATCCGCGTCATCGTGGATAACACCTTCTGCTCTCCTTACATCCAGCAGCCCCTGAGCCTGGGTGCTGACGTGGTTGTCCACAGCGCTACCAAGTACATCAACGGCCACGGCGACGTGATTGCGGGCTTCGTGATTTCTGACGCTGAGTTCATCGGCAAGTGCCGTATGTTCGGCCTGAAGGATATGACCGGCGCCGTTATGAGCCCGTTCAACGCCTTCCTGATCGCCCGCGGCCTCAAGACGCTGGACATCCGTATGGAGCGCCACAGCGCCAACGCCATGAAGGTTGCCGAGTTCCTGCACGATCATCCCGCCATCGACAAGGTCTATTATCCCGGTCTGGAGGACTTCGAGGGCCACGAGATCGCCAAGAAGCAGATGAAGCTGTACGGTGGCATGATGTCCATTGAGCTGAAGGCCGACCGCGATGCCGTTGCCAACGCTCTGAACAAGCTGCAGTTGTGCACCATCGCCGTGTCTCTGGGCGATGCCGAGACGCTGGTCGAGCACGCCGCTTCCATGACTCACTCCACTTACACTCCCGAGGAGCTGAAGGCTTCCGGCATTTCCGAGGGTCTGGTCCGTATCTCCGTCGGTCTGGAAGATCCCGATGACATCATCGCTGATCTGAAGGCTGTCCTGGACACCTTGGTGTAATTTACACAAAAAAATTGACCCGCCGCTCCTCTTGAAGGAGGGGCGGCGGGTTTTTTGACCGGATCGGCAAGGGTTGACAGAAGCCGGATCCGTGTTTATACTTGAATCGTGGACGATTCAAGGAATTCTGTCTACGGCATGATTTGGAAAATCAGCACGAAACGATTTGGAAAGGAAGTACATCATTATGAATTACACCAACACTCCCGATGCCCCCGCCGCAATCGGCCCCTATTCTCAGGCTATCTCCGCCAACGGCTTCCTGTTTGCTTCCGGCCAGGTCCCCCTGATGCCCGGTACCGGTGAGATCGTCGGCACCACCATCGAGGAGCAGGCTGAGCGCGCCTGCCAGAGCATCAAGGCCATTCTGGCTGCTAACGGCCTGGGCTTCGAGGACGTCATCAAGACCACCTGCTTCCTCGCCGATATGGGCGATTTCGCCGCGTTCAACGCTGTGTACGGCAAGTATTTCACCGGCAAGCCCGCTCGTTCCTGCGTGGCCGTGAAGGAGCTGCCCAAGAAGCTGCTGTGCGAGATTGAGATCATCGCTGTCTGCAAGTAAGACATTTCTGACAACCAAAGAGCACCAAAAAGCAAAGCGTTTGTTTTGAAATGGACAGGCCGCTTTTCCGCTGAACGGCGGAAAAGCGGCCTGTAGTTTTTGAAAATAGTTTAATAGAGGAGAGAGTCCTGGCTGCCGGGAAGAAAAGGTATGTGTGCGGAAAACCCAGGGGACGCGCCATTGAAATCAAACATTTTCAGGACTTTTGTGAAGCTCTGAAAACAGAAGACAGAGTGTGTCGAAAAAAATTCAACACGAAAAAAGAGACGCCCGACCGGGCGTCTCTTTTTGTGCATGTCGATAGAGGGATTACGTGAAAAACGGGGATAGCCGAATAAAACCAGTCGCTATTTTCTGCGCGGTCACATCTGGAACAGGGTGATCATCAGCGGCATCGTGATGATGCAGAGCAGCATGGTCACCGTGTTGATCAGACTGGCATAGAGGGCATCCCGGCCGAACATCTGACTGAACTGGGTCACGATGTTGGCGGAGGGCGCGATCACAGAGAGCAGACTGATGATGATCAGCGTTTCTCCGTGAGGGGCCAGTGCGGCCAGACCGCTGTATTTGGCAACGCAGACCAAAATAACCGGCAGTACGATCAGTCGCAGCAGCACAGGCTTCCAGAGCTGGCGATAGGAGCGCAGATGCTGCATATCCATATCCGCCATCAGCATACCGATGATCAGCATGGCAACCGGGCCCATGGTATTTCCGGCCATGGCGAATGCCGACCGAATGACTGCGGGCAGCCGGATCTGAAATGCAAACAGAAACAGACCTATGGCAATCGCCAGAATGTTCACATTGCATACCAGATCCCGCAGGGAGATCTCTTTTTTGCCGCTGATGAGGATCCGGGCATGGGTCCATACCAGAATGGTCTGCACGATAGAGTAGCAGGTCACATACATGACCCAATCTTCACCAAAAATTCCGATGACAAGCGGAACCACCATGTTGGTGCAGTTCGAGTACATGACAGAGGCTGTTTCCACTGTATTTAGGCAAAACAGCTTTGCCGACAGTCTTCCCAGCACGAGACTCAGCACGTTCATCATCAGTGCAGATAGAAGCGAAAGCTCCATCATGCGTACGGTATCCGTTGTGCGCTCGATCTGAAAAGCGTTCAGGATCACGCAGGGGATGATGACATACAGCAACAGCATGGACAGTACACGACTGTCCTCTGATTTCAAAATACCGGCCTTTACAATGGCCCAACCCAGAAAGATAATGATAAACAACTGGGCGATCTGCTGCAGCAGGATCAGACTCAGCATTTCTCCTCTACGTCTTTCAGACGGCCCAGATAGGGACTTTCCGTAGTGCTCATGCTGGAAGCGGCATTTTTAAAGCGCTCCACGCTGGCGGTGGATTCCTTGACGGGACGGAGGGTGCCGGCGCCGGCCACGCAGCCGCCGGGACAGCCCATGCCCTCCAGCAGATAGCCGTTGCGCTTGCCGGCCTTAGCCATGGCCAGCATCTTGCGGCATTCCTTCAGACCATCGCCGTACTCAATGAGGATCTCACGATCCGGGTCAATGTGCTTGATGGCTTCCACCACAGCGGCAGCCACGCCACCGCCCACGGCGAAGCCGCGGCCAAAGCCGCTGCCCTCGTCCATGCCGTCGGCAGGATCTGCCTCAAGGGTCTTGAAGTCGATCTCCTTGGCGTCAAACATACCCAGAAGCTCCTCGAAGGTCAGCACAAAATCCACGTCGGAACGGACGGACTTCCGGTTGGCCTCCAGCTTCTTGGCGGCGCAGGGCCCGATAAAGACGATACGGGCGTTGGGATGG
>DXUR01000350.1 GCA_019417795.1 Clostridiales bacterium
CAAAAGCGTAGCTGGTTTAGTAGGTTCTTTGGGGACTAAACAGAACGACAAATCGCAGTTTGCGGGGAGGATTACGTGAAAATAGAAAAAGATGAAATAACAATCCGAGATTTTACGGAAACAGATCTTCCACTCATGTTTAAATGGTTGACAGATAAGAGAGTGCTGGAGTATTACGAAGGTCGTGACGTCAGGTTTACGATGGATACTTTGTCTGCACATTTTTTGGAAGAAATTCCAGATGGATTCAGAATGATCATCGAGTATAAGAAATCCCCCATCGGATATGCACAGGCCTATCAATTGAGTGGTGAATTGTTCGATGAATATGACTATCCTGACGATGGACATATAGTGTTTGCTATGGATCAGTTTATAGGTGAGCCGAAATACTGGAGTAAGGGAATAGGCTCATCTTTTTTGAAAATGATGGCTTCTCATCTGAAAGAAAATATGGCTGCGGAACGAGTTCTTCTTGACCCGCACCAAGATAATAAAAGGGCTATAAGGGCATACGAGAAAGCCGGGTTTAAAATCATTAAATCACTTCCAAAACATGAGATGTTTGAGGGAGAAAAAGTAGATTGCTGGCTGATGGAATTAGCACTGTAGATTCCAGTTTATCGGTGGGATGAAGGTCGGGGAGCCGTCCGCAGACGGCAGGGGCAGCGCCCCTCCGGAGCTGGCAGAGCAGCAGGCACGAGCCGGCAGTGAAGCAGCTCCGGCAACCCCTCCCCTTTAGGGGCGCAAAGCACTTTCACACCGCTGCACCGATGGGGTGGCGGTGTGAAAGTGCTTTTGCGTTACTTTCTCACCAGAAAGTAACAAAGAGGTTGTTTTTAGCGGAAATTTATGATAAAATAGAGGACGGAAGAATAAGCGGAAAGGGGGCGATTTTATGGGAGTTACGATTTCGGGTATGACAGGTGCAGGGAGCATCCGGCACAACAACCGCAGCTTCTCAGCGGCGAATGTAGACCGGAGCCGGACGGAGCAGAACATTGTTTTCTGCAACGAGGATCTGAAGCAGGTCTATCATATGGTCTTTGATGAAGCTCTCGCAGCCTACAACGCAAAGAAAACCAAAACGAGAGATAAGATACCGGACTACTATGAGCATATCCGGCAGAGTAAACAGGAAAAGCTGTTCCATGAAGCGATCTTCCAGATCGGCAACATGAGCGACTGTGGGTGCGGTACGCCGGACGGAGAACGGGCGGCGGCAGCTCTGAAAGATTTTGCGGAGTCTTTTGCAGAACGCAACCCCCATCTGCGGGTGTTCAATATGGTGCTGCACATGGACGAGGCAACGCCCCATCTCCATGTCGATTTTATCCCTGTGGCAACGGAGCAGTCAAGAGGACTTTCTACAAGGGTATCTATGAAACAGGCATTGAAGCAGCAGGGGTTTGTCGGTGTCGGCAGAAAGCAGACCGAATGGGCGGCGTGGATGGAACGGGAGAAAGAAGCTCTGACGGAGATCGCCCAGCGGCACGATTTTGAAATTATCTCTCTCGGCACGAACAGACCGCACATGGACTTGCCGCAGTTCAAGGAAGCGGCTGCGAGGCTGGAAGCGGTGCAGCAGCAGACAGCGGCAGTAGAGCGGGAGGTTGCTGAGCTGGAACGGCAGCGGGACGCTCTGAAAGGCACTGTGCGGCTCTTAAAGGAGGCTGACAGGGTAAATGCACCCCTGCATGATATTCAGCCGGAAAAGACGCTCACAGGGGCAGTAAAGGGCGTGACGGTGGATCAGGTCGAGCAGCTAAAGAAAATGGCACTGCGCAGCGTGACGGATCGGCACAAGGTACAGGAGCTGACGGAGGAAAACACCCGTCTGCGGTCACAGGTGCCGTCCATGAAGAAGCGGCTGGAAGAAGCGCAGCGGCAGCAGAGGCTTGAACAGGAAAACCGGAGGCTGCGCGATGAAAACTATTATCTGCAATCCGAGCTGCAGGAGGAACGCAGCTTCACCGAGCGTCTGACGGACGGCATCGGTCGGATGCTGGACTTCTTGGAAGAACACTTGCCGGAGCGTCTGCGTCCTCTGCTTGAAAAGGCGAGGGAGCTGCTGCCCGATCCGGAGATTGGACAGCAGCAGGAGCAACAGCAGCACCAGCGAGGAATGGGCGGCATGGAGCTGTAAAAGAAGCCTGTCCGGAGGGCTTGAAAATCTCTTTCGGACAGGCTATAATAACAACTGAAAATAGGGAATTGCTGTATTGATAATCTAAGCCCCCTGTAAGGGTACTCCCAACCTATATTTTTTCTCTCTGAAAGGGAGAAAGTCGGAGGGGAAAAGGGGGGTGAGCGGAGGGGTGTTGGAAGTGTGGTAAACCTCGTTAGAGGTTTTCCAAGCCACTGTGGTAAACCCATCGGGTTTTCCATAGTGGCGGCACTTTCAATGCCCCGCAGCGAGGGGGAAAAGGGGGAGGTGACTTTCTCTTTAAGGCGGCGTAGCCGCCGCTCTTTTGCTCCCCCTTTTCCCCCTTCCCGCCCGCAGGCGATCCCCGCCGCAGCGGATTTTCTTTTTGGTACTTTTTCTTTTGTGAGGTGGTAATATGACCGAGAATTATCGAGGCTGCTACGAGTATTTGAGCGCACAATATCCGGAGGTCGGAGGCTATGAGTTTTATAAAGAGCTGTTTCCGGACAATGAGAACTCCGGAGAACGGCACACGGATTTTTCCCATCCGAACGCTGTGTATCTGTATCGGGACGAACAGAGCGAGGATAAGAAGCTCCGGCGCAGGAAGATGTATAACGACACATGGGAACAGGATTACATGGAGTTTGTCGAGGGGAACAGCCTTACTTTGTGCAGCGGTCTTGCATATCGCAGAAAGGAGAACAGGCTGGAGAACGCCCAGCGGATGTATGCTCTGATCTTCGATCTGGATGGCGTAGGTCTTGCCGAGCTGCGCAACCTCTTTCTGCGCTTTGGCGGCGATCCGGAGCGAGTGCGCCGGTTGCCGATGCCGACTTTCCTTGTTCTGTCGGGGACAGGGCTGCATATCTACTATGTTTTCCAGCAGCCGATTGACCTATACCCGAATATAAAAATTCAGCTTAAAAGTCTGAAATATGACCTCACTTTCCGGCTATGGGAGTATGGCAGCACTTCGCAGGTCAAGGCGATCCAGTATCAATCCATCAATCAGAGCTTCCGCATGGTGGGCAGCATCAATGACAAGCATGGGACGGAGCTGGTCGCTTTCCGTACCGGAGAACGGGTAACGCTGGATTATCTGAACGCCTACGCAAAGCCAGAAAACAGGGTGGATGTCAATAAGCCTTTCAGCCCATCCAAAATGACACGAGCTGAGGCGAGGGAGGCATATCCGGAGTGGTATGAGCGTGTTGTTGTGAGAGGCGAGAAAGGACGCAAGAAGTGGGATATTGCCGGAAAGGTGCATGGTGATGATCCGTATGCGCTCTACCATTGGTGGCTGCGGCAGATCGGAGAGATAAAGGGCGGGCATCGGTATTTCTTTTTGATGTGCCTTGCTATCTATGCTTACAAATGCGGTGTGTCGAAGCAGCAGCTCCGGCAGGATATGAAAGAGGCTTTTGATGATCTGCAGATGGTGAAGCATGAGAACGCATTGACCGAGGAAGATATACGGAGTGCGCTGGAAGCCTACGACAAGGAGTATTACAATTTCACGATTTCCGATATTGAAGCTCTGACCGATGTTCGCATCGAGCGCAACAAGAGGAATGGTAGATCACAGAAAGAGCATTTGAAAAGAGCAAGGGCGGTGCAGGAAGTGGATTATCCTGGCGGCACATGGAGAAGAAAAGGGGCAGAAGAAAAGAAAGCGCAAGTCTATGCGTGGCGGCAGGAGCATCCAGAGGGACGCAAGGCCGATTGTCATAGGGACACCGGACTTGATCCGAAAACGATCCGCAAATGGTGGGACACCGTACCGGAGGGGCATATAACGGTCAAAATACGCCCATCACAGGCTTTGAGCGATCTGTTGGTGGAGGAATTTAAGAAAGGGCTGTAAACGCCCCAGAAACGCCCTACAAGGCGTTTTCGGGGCGGGTAAGGG
>DXUR01000351.1 GCA_019417795.1 Clostridiales bacterium
CCCTGCGTCTACTTCGACGAAATGCGGACGCTGTCCGAGGATGCGTTGAAAGAAAACGCCTGTATCATTGTGGACGAGGCCCAATTCCTCTCCAAGGAGGAAGTGGACTATCTGGTGCATGTGGTGGACGATCTGGGGGTCCCCGTGATCTGCTACGGACTGCGGGCGGACTTCAAGGGAGAGCTGTTCCCTGGCAGCTACGAGCTGCTGGTGATGGCCGACAAGCTGGAGGAGGTCAAGACCATCTGCTGGTGCGGCAAAAAGGCTATGTTTAACGCCCGGTTCGACGAAAACGGCAAGGTTTTGAAGGAGGGCGCTCAGGTGGTCTTGGGGGCCAATGACAAATACATCGGCCTGTGCCGCCGCCACTGGCGGGCCGGGGATCTGGGCCCGGACTTCAACGGAAAGGGTACGGGAGACTGATGATCTGTAATCTCTGCCCCCGCCGCTGCGGTGTGGAGCGAACGCCGGACAAGGCGGCGGGCGTGTGCGCCATGCCCGCTTGGCCGGTGGCGGCACGGGCCATGCTGCATCAGTGGGAGGAACCATGCCTGGTGGGGGAGCACGGCGCGGGCGCCGTGTTTTTCTCCGGGTGCAATCTCCGGTGCAAATTTTGTCAGAACGGCGTGATCTCTCAGGAAGGCTACGGCAAGCCCATCACCCCCCGGCGGCTCCGGGAGATTTTTGAGGAACTGGTGGAGCAGGGCGCGGCCTGCTTGGATTTAGTGACGCCCACCCATTTCACGGACGCGGTGCTGGAAGCCTTGGGCGAGGAGCACTGGCCGGTGCCGGTGGTTTGGAACTGCGGCGGGTATGAATCCGTGGAGACCCTGAAACGCTTGGAGGGCCGGGTGCAGGTGTACCTGCCGGACCTGAAATACGCCCTGATGGAGCCGGCCAAAGCGTATTCCGGTGCGGCGGATTACCCGGAGACGGCGAAAGCGGCCATTTTAGAGATGTTCCGCCAGACCGGGCCGTACAGAATGGAAAACGGCCAGCTGAGAAGCGGCGTTCTCATCCGGCATCTGGTGCTGCCGGGAGAACTGGAAAACACGAAGGCCGTCATCGACTGGGTGGCGGAGACCTTCCGCCCCGGCGAAGTGCTGTTCTCCCTTATGAGCCAGTACACGCCCCAGCCGGGGGCCGAGGGCAAGCTGGCCCGGAGGGTGACAAAGGCGGAATACCGGGCGGCGGAACGGTACATGGCGGACTGCGGCATTGCCGACGGTTTCACTCAGGAGCGAACCTCCGCCAAGGAGGAGTATACCCCGGATTTCCATTTGCAGGGGATTTGAGAAGATAGGACGGACGGGCCAAAATTTAGGGGGCCATAATATGAAGGTAAAAAAGCTGATCATTGTCCTTGCGCCACTAGGGATTCTGTTCGTTGTAATATGTGCGGTAGTATCTTTGACAAGACCATATTTTCCACCAAGACCAAAGAATACAACTCTGGAATTTTGGATATGTGACGATGTGTCATCCGTTGACTGGAACGGACATGATGAAATAACCGGCTGGATGGGTGCGCGGGAGTTTTTGGGAAAAGATTACCACATGAGCACGCAGGGGGGAAAACCCAATGTGCGGGTGTCCTATCTTCTGACCGCTTGGCCGGACTATGCCGATGATGGACAATATGTTACAACAATAGAAATAACCGACCCGGCTGTATTTGTATATGGACTAACAGTAGAATCGGAGCCCACAGAATTTGAGCGGGTGATGATGTCTATGGGATATAAAGTCGAATTGGCAGATAATAACATTCAAAGAGCCGTTAGGGATGGGTTTACCTTTTCCATTTGTCGTGGCGATACTCCGAAGCTTGTTATTTCCGCAGAGGTAAGTAACCGCGAAGAGATTTGCTTTTGACTGAAAACGTCCAGCTTGCTGGATTCCACATAAAGAGCGCCCCTGTATGACGCAGCCATACAGGGGCGCTTTCCTATACGTTTTAGATGCCCAGCAGGAAAGAGGCGAAGCGGAAGTAGATCAGCAGGGAGAGGGCATCCACGATGGTGGTGATGAAGGGAGAGGCCATCACCGCCGGGTCAAAGCCGATCTTTTTAGCCAGCAGCGGCAGCATACAGCCTACGATCTTGGCGGCGAACACGGTGCACACCAGCGTCAGGCAGATGACGGCGGCCACGGTGACGGTGATGGGATTGTGGAATACCATCCGGTCCAGCAGCATCAGCTTGGCGAAGTTGGCGCCGGCCAGAACGGTGCCGCACAGCAGCGCCACCCGGCACTCCTTCCAGACCACCTGGATCAGGTCGGAAAATTCGATCTCGCCCAGAGACAGGCCGCGGATCACTGTGACGCTGGCCTGAGAGCCGCAGTTGCCGCCGGTGTCCATCAGCATGGGAATATAGGCGGTGAGGATGGTGAAGGCGCTGAGGGCGTCCTCAAAGCTGGAGATGATCTGGCCGGTAAAGGTGGCGGAGACCATCAGCAGCAGCAGCCACGGAATACGGGATTTGAAGGTGTCAAAGGCACTGGTGCGGAGGTAGGGCTTGTCCGTCGGCAGCATAGCCGCCATCTTTTCCATATCCTCCGTGGTCTCTTCCTGCAAAACGTCGATGGCGTCATCGACGGTGACGATACCCACCAGGCGATTTTCTGTGTCCACCACGGGGAGGGCCAGAAAGTCATACTTGCCTAAAGCACGGGCGGTCTCCTCCTGATCATCCAGGGTCTGGACGCAGATGTAGTTCCGCTCCATGATGTCCCCGATGATGTCATCCTCCTCCGCCAGCAGCAGAGTACGGATGGAGAGGACGCCGATGAGGTGCCGCCAGTCATCAATGACGTAGCAGACGTTGATGGTCTCCTTGTCCGGTCCGGTCCGGCGGATGCGCTTCAAGGCGTCCTCCACCGTCATGGTCTCCTTCAGATCCACAAACTCCGTGGTCATAATGGAGCCGGTGGAGTCCTCCGGATATTTCAGAATTTCGTTGATGCTTTTGCGCATATCCGGGTCGGAGTGCTTCAGAATCCGCTTGACCACGTTGGCGGGCATTTCCTCCACGATGTCAACGGTATCGTCCAGATACAGCTCGTCCAGCACTTCCTTCAGCTCCGTGTTGGAAAAGCCGCGGATCAGCAGCTCCTGCTGGTCGCTTTCCAGCTCCACGAACACCTCTGCCGCCTGCTCCTTAGGCAGCAGACGGAACAGCAGGGGCAGGGTCTTTTCATCGTCCAGATCGTCCGCCAGAATAGCGATGTCCGCAGGCTCCAGCGGCAATAGGAGGTCCCGCAGTTCTGTATATCGTTTTCGGTTCACCAGATCCTCAATTTTTTCGACCAGTTCCCCACGGCTTTCCATTTCAAACATAGCGTGACCTCCTTTCCGGGCCTTCCGCCCGGTATTTCTGCATGGCGCGGAGCAAAATAAAAGACCTCGCCGCGTCCCATTCCGGTGCGGTGAAGTCCTGCTTCCAGGAGCGTCTCAGAGGACAGCATCCCTACCGTTCAAGCTTTAGCTTCACAGGGCGGTGAAATCGCGTTAGATGATACCTTGTTGTTCGATATCGCCTGTTCAAACCCTCTCATGATGTCTCCATCACTCTGCGGCAGCGATCCATATCCCTGTGGTAGCCTTACCTACCGGAACTCTATGCGGTTGTCATTTGATAACACATTTATAGTATGCCAAAAAACAGGCGCTGTCAACCCGGACGGACGAAAAAATTTCACAGAATCAGGAGAGCGGCCATCTGGCCGGTCTCCCGGATTCAGTTCAGACTGTTTTCACTCTGCTGAAACAGCTTTCGTACCCGTTCCGCCGTGGCGGGGTGGTGTGTCAGCGCCGGGTCCTCTGCCAGCAGCCCGTCGGCGGCGGACTGCGCCTCCGCCAGCAGCCGGGTGTCGCAGCCGAGATCCGCCACCCGCAATCCCGGCAGGCCGTGCTGCCGGAGACCGAAGAAGTCACCGGGGCCCCGGAGCCGGAGGTCCTCCTCGGCGATCTTGAAGCCGTCGGCGGTTTTCGTCATGGCCTTCAGCCGTTGGCGGGTCTCGTCATTTTTATTGTCGGACACCAGTACAC
>DXUR01000352.1 GCA_019417795.1 Clostridiales bacterium
GGGTATGGAGCTTCCCGATAAGATCGCCAGCTACATTGCTGAAAATGTCACTGCCAACGTCCGACAGCTGGAGGGCACCGTCAATAAAATCCTGGCTTACAAGGATCTGCTGGGCAGCGAAGCCGACGAGGCCACGGTCACCCGTGCCATGCAGGACATTCTGAAAAAGAGCAACGAGTATATTCCCACGCCGGACAACATTCTGGACTACATCAGCAAGTATTACGGGATCGAAAAAGAGATCATCTGCGGTCAGCAGCGGGTCAAGGATGCCGTGGCTGCCCGCCAGATCGCCATGTACCTCATTCGCGGCATGACCAATCTGCCTGTGGTGGAGATCGGCAAGGTCTTTGACAACCGGGATCACTCTACGGTGCTCTACTCTCTCAAGCAGGTAGAAAAGCAGATGAAAAAAGACCCCGCTTTCGCCGAGACGGTGAAGGAGATCAAGACCAATATCAACAACCGCCATTGACCGTATTTTTCCACATTCGCAAGGGAAAAAGAAAAACTGCAATGTGGAAAAAGAAAGTCCGTGTAAAACCGATTTTTTTCCACATCTTTTTTCCACAAGGGCGTGGAGGCTGTAAATATTGGGGTTGCAAGGGTTTTTCTACTTTTCCACATTTTTTTGCACTACTGTTACTTTCTTCTAAAAAATTTATTTTTTCTTTTTAAAAAGCGCTTTTATCCCTATTTGATACAGAAAGGAAGCGGCTCTCATGATTAAATTTTCCTGTGAAAAAGTTTTCCTCCAAAACGCGATTGCCGTCACCAGCCGGGCCGTTGCCCAGAAGAGCTCCATTCCGGCGCTGGAAGGTCTGTTGATCCACGCGGACCAGCAGTTGACCATCTCCGGCTATAACATGCAGACCGGTATTCGCACCAACGTTTTCGCCAACGTTGTGGAAGGCGGCGACATCGTGCTGAACGCCCGGCTGTTTGGTGACATCATCCGCCGGATGCCCGACGATATGATCACCTTTACCGCTGATGAAAAAATGATGGTCCATGTCTCCTGCGGCGATGCGGATTTTGACATTCTGGGCCTGTCCGCCGCGGATTATCCGGATCTGCCGGAGGTTGAGGATGAATATGCCGTTTCTATGCAGCAGAAGGTGCTGCGGAGCATGATTGAGGAGGTGGCTTTTGCCGTCTCTACCAATGAAAGCCGCCCGGTCCATACCGGCGCGCTCTTTGAGATCGCGGATATGAGCCTCAGCATGGTGGCCGTGGACGGTTTCCGTCTGGCTTTCCGCCGGGAGAAGCTGGAAAAGCTGGAAGGCGGCGCGTTCTCCTTCGTCTGTCCCGGCTCCGCCCTCAGTGAGGTCAAGAGCATTTGCGGCGATACGGAGGATCTGGTGACGGTGACGCTGGGCAAGCGGCATATTCTATTTGAAATCGGTGATACCCAGCTGATCTGCCGCCGTCTGGAGGGTGAGTTTCTGGATTATAAGAACGCCATCCCCCGGAAGAATCCCATTCAGATCGTGGCAGAGACCAAGGCACTCATCGAGAGCATCGACCGCGTGTCCGTGGTAATCTCCGACAAGCTGAAAAGCCCGGTGCGCTGCCTGTTTGACCACGATAAGGTGATGCTGTCCGCCAAGACCGGCAACGGTGAGGCCAAGGACGTGTGCCGTGTCAGCGGCGACGGCGACAAGCTGGAGATCGGCTTCAATAACCGGTATCTGATGGAAGCGCTGCGGTATGCCCCGGCGGACAAGGTGAAGATCGAGCTGAACACAGGGGTCTCCCCTGCCATTATCGTCCCTGTGGAGGGCGAGGAGAACTTCCTTTATATGGTATTGCCTGTACGGCTGAAGAGCGCGGAGTAAACAAATATGAAAACAATGACCATTACAACCGAATATATCAAGCTCCAGGATCTTCTGAAGCTGGCGAACGTGGTAGAGACCGGCGGCGAGGCCAAGGAGTGCGTCCAGAGCGGCGAAGTACAGGTCAACGGCGAGGTGTGCACCATGCGGGGCAAGAAGATCCGCCCCGGAGACGTGGTAACCTTCCGGGGACAGGAATACGCGGCGGCCTATGCGGATTGACGGGTTAAGCCTGGATTTTTTCCGTAATTACGTTCATTTAGACGCTACGTTTGACCCGAATATCAATGTGATCTACGGTGACAACGCCCAGGGAAAGACGAATCTGCTGGAGGCGGTGGCCTATCTCTCCGGCGTCAGCCACCGGGCCAGATATGACCGGGAGCTGATCCAATTCGGCGTGGATCACGCCTTTTTGAAGGGGCATGTGTTTGCCAGAGATCGAGAGTTTCTGCTGGAGGCGGAGCTGCACCGGGGGGCGCGGCGGGTGCTGCGGTCTAACGGCGTCAAGCTGAAAAACGGCGGCGAGCTGTCCGGTATTTTTCAAAGTGTGCTGTTCTGCCCGGAGGACCTGTATCTGATCCGGGAAGGAGCCGCCGCCCGGCGGGGCTTTCTGGATGACTGCATCTGCCAGCTTCGGCCCCGGTACGCGCAAGCACTTGCGGAATATAAGCGGCTTCACGAGCACAAGATCCGCATTTTGAGAGACAGCGAGGAAAAGCCCTCCTTGCTGGACGCGCTGGACGAGTTTTCCATGAGCATGGCCAAGGCGGGAGCGCTGCTGATCCATTACCGGGCGCACTTTATCAAGCGGCTGTGTCAGGCGGCCCCGGCCATTCACGGAGATTTTTCCGGCGGCCGGGAACGGCTCACACTACATTATGAAACGGTGTCTACGGTGACGGACCCGGAGGCGGGGCCGCAGGTGATCTTCCAGCAGCTTTTACAGCATCAGGAGGAGCACCGGGCGGCGGAGATCGCCAGCCGGCAATGTCTGTCCGGCCCTCATAAGGATGACCTGCTGGTGGAGATCGACGAAAAGGCCGCAAAAAGCTACGCCTCACAGGGCCAGACCCGGACGGCGGCTCTCTCCTTGAAGCTGGCGGCCCGGGAGATCTTTCAGCAGGACACCGGGGAGTATCCGGTGCTGCTGCTGGACGATGTGCTCTCGGAGCTGGACCCCCGGCGGCAGGAGTTTGTACTGAACCGCATCCGGGGCGGGCAGGTATTCATCACCTGCTGCGAGGACGACCGGCTGCCGCAGCTGTTGGGAGGAAGGATCTTCCATGTCAAAAATGGCACTGTGCGGTGATGAATACCGCGACGGAGCGCAACGAACGGAGCCGCACGTCAGCGCGTTTTGAAATGCCGCGCCGTTACGCGGCGCATCACCTGCTGCGAAGATGACCAGTTGCCGCAGTTGTTAGGGGGAAAAATCTTCCATATTAAAGAGGGCTGGATGGCTGAGTAGAGGAGCGGTGCTATGGAGAACCGAAAAATAAAGGTAAAAAGCCTGATCAGTGTGACGGCATGGGTGGTCGCGCTGGGGATGTTCATTGCGTATCTCTTCCTGGAAAGACAGTGGATGCTGTTCACGATAGACTTTGCCATTCTGCTCAGCTGCCTGCTTGGGATCTCAGATCCGGAGGAGGACAGAAAGAGCAAGAATGTATATTGGATCTTTCTCATTACCCGTGTGATGGATGTTGCGATACGGCTGATGTAAGGACGGGCTTTGTGCGCATTGACGTTGCTTTTGGAACGGAGGAATACCGTGTATTTGCATTTGGGACAAAATGAAATCGTACCGGACCATCGGATCATCGGTATTTTTGATCTGGATAAATGCAGCTATGAAAAGCGCACCCGGGAGTACCTGACACGGGCGGAAAAGGATGGCGTGGTGCTGGATGTGTCCGGCGACCTGCCGAAGTCCTTTGTGGTGTGCGACCACCCCTATCACCCGCAGATCGTGTATCTGAGCCAGTTGAATACCTCCACCCTGAAAAACCGGGCGGAGAGTGAAAAGCTGGTACTGTGAGACAAATGGGGCGGGCCGGGAACGGCTTGCCGTTGAATAGAAGTAAGAATTTCTTCGGGGCAAGAAGAACCGAGCCGGAAATGGCTCCGGCTTGATTCTTCTGGTCCCGCGATGAAAGGAGAACCTACATGGCAGAAAACGAGATCCTGCAATCCACGGCGGTGGATG
>DXUR01000353.1 GCA_019417795.1 Clostridiales bacterium
GTTGCTCCCCTTATTGTAGCTTAGGCATGAGATGGAAAGAAAGCCGGACTGGCTGCCCGGCTTTCCTGTCCAAATTTATTGTAATAGGAGGCATTGCATGACGGAAGCACAGCTCAGCAATGCCATGGATGCTTATGGCTCCACGGTTTACAGGCTGGCCCTGACCCGGATGCAGAATATCGCCGACGCGGAGGACGTGTATCAGGAGGTGTTCCTCCGGCTGTGGAAGCAGGCGGCGGAGGACTGGGACGGAGACCGCGCCAAGGCATGGCTTATCCGCACAACGCTGAACCGCTGCGCGGATCTGCACCGGTTCCATCTGCGGCGGCCGGTACTTTCTTTCGCGGAGATACCGGATCTGGCACAGCCGGAGGACGAGAGCCGGGAGCTGTGGGAAGCGGTGAGCCGCCTGCCGGAAAAGGCCCGGACGGCGGTGCATCTTTATTACGCTGAGGGGTATTCGGCGGAGGAGATCAGCCAACTGATGCACATTCCCGCCGCCACGGTCCGAACCCGGCTCCACCGGGCCCGCAAGCAGCTGAAAGAACTTCTGGGAGGTATTGACGATGAAACGTGCGTATCACGATCTGATGGAACAAATTTCGGTCCCCAGCGGGCTGAATGACCGGGTGCTGCAAATGATCCGGCAGGAGGCGGCCGGTGTCGGAACGCGGTGGAAACGGACGGCGCTGCGGGCGGCGGTGTGCGCTGCCTGTGCGCTGGCTCTGGTGCTGGGGACAGTGCGGCTGGCACCCCGTTCGGCAGAGGAACCCGGACTGCCCCAGCTTACCTACAGCTTTGGTCTGACGGCCTATGCCGCCGACATCGGGGAGACCATCGTCCCCAATGCCAACGGTGGGTTGGCTCTGCGTAGCGGCACCGGGATCTGGGACCCACTGCAGGGGTATTTTACCGGCTGCCTGTTTCAGGTGACCGGAGAAAATCTTCAAAAGGTGACTTTATCTGTGGACCGGGGTGGACTGTACCGCAGCGAGACCCGAAAGGCTTTGTCTAATGATGAGGTGCAGGTGCTCTGGCAGGCGGAGGAGAACGGGGAACTGGTGTGCAGCGTCTATGGCGCAGACGAGGGCGCCCCCATGAATGCCGATGTCATGACGGCTTTGGGCAGCGATGTGACCGTGGACTATGATCCTTCGGCCAGCTATGGCTTCTGGGTGCCCCCGGAGGAGCTGCCAACGGCGAGCGGTGACATGAAGCAGGATACGTGGGACAGCATCGACACCTTTGACGGAGCGCATCTGACGGTGGAGGCCACTTTTCTGGACGGCAAAACAGAAAGTCGGACCTACACCCTCTCCACCGGCCGTCTGCGGCTGGACCGGTATGAAAACGGAACATGGACGGTCCTGCCCCAGCTGGCCGGGGACGAGGAGGCGTGTGTTTACGGCATTTATGCCGTCAGCGAAGCTGAAAGCCGCTGGCTTCAATGGCCGGTGGAAGGCAGCAATACCATCAGCCTCAGCAACCCCTTTGGAGCCAGATGGAATCCCGGCGGACAGGGGAAAACCGTCCACAATGGGATCGACATTCCGGCCGAACGGGGAACCCCGGTACTGGCGGCGGCAGACGGTACGGTAACGGAGACCGGCTTTGACACGGAACGCGGGAATTACCTGATGATCGACCACGGCGATGGACTCGCCACACTGTACGCCGCGTGCAGCAAGGTGGATGTGAACGAGGGCGATCCTGTAAAGGCGGGGACGCCGATCGCCGCTGTGGGCAGCGCAGGAAGGTCCACCGGTCCGCACCTTCATTTTGAGGTCCGGCAGGACGGTGTTCCTCAGAATCCCACGGCCTATTTCGACGCGGACGTTCGAGCGACCCTGCGGATGGGATAAATGAACAGTGCCCACGGCGAAAGCCGTGGGCGCTGATGCTTTTATTTGGTTTCCGCGTAGATCCCGCCTTCACCAGCCCACCACATGGCATCATACAACTGCTCAAGATCGGCGCAGGAGCCGGCGTAATCCTTCACATCGTCATAGAGGGGACAGGGCTTGCCGTGGGAAAATCGCTCATTGTAGTCGGCGACGATCTGAGGCAGGTCTTGGTTCAATTCCTCCACCGTCAGCACACGGGACCAGGGCTGGCCGTTTTCGTCCCGGAACGCACATTCTATCTCGTCCAGATTGCCGATGATTGCCAGCACCGCCGCCATGTCCTGATAGAGGCCCGTTTCAGATAGCCTTATTCCACCAGGTGTGTGGGGAGCGGAGAAATTCAGCGTCAGGCGGTAGGGCTGGGTAGAGGTTTGCAATTCTATAGTGTAATCACCGATCCAGTCGAATCGCCCGGCACTGAGTACCTGTCCCACGGCGGGGGCGTTCCCCACATAGAGGGTTTGGGCCTGATAGATTCTGTCGATCTGCGGCGAGATCTCAACACCACCCTGCCAGATCAGCTGATCGGCCACCCAAACTTCCCGTACACCATCCAGCGAAATATGCTCCCAATGGTCGGAAGTGTCATGAAGGAATGACGGCAGGGTCTGCCTTGCGCTGACATGAACGATGCCGTTTTTGTTTTCCACCATCCAGTGACTGTAGGCAATGGCAGACCATTCGGAATAGAAATGCAGATCCAACTGTCCCGGCACATTTGTGTGAGCCGTCCAGTTGAGATTCTCCTGGTAGTCCCAGTTGGCAGGCTCCCCGATGACAAACAGCTTTGCCGCGACGCCCGCCGTGAACAGCAGCACCGTGACGGCTACCGCCGCCGCCACACGCCGCCAGCCCCGGCGCTTCACTTTTTTTAGATAGTCCACCTCTTTTGCGTCCTCCGGGGCCGCCTGCTCCGGCGCGCCTGCCAGCGCCGTCCGAAGCTGGGCGCAGTCCGGGCACCCGGACAGATGACGCTCCACCGCTGTATTGCTCTCTGGGGAGGTGAGGCCCTCCACATAGGAGGGGAGCAAATCCCGCACCACACCGCAGGTCAGATCATTTTTCATCGTCGCAACCTCCTTGCTTCAATCGTTCCTTGCCCCGGTAAAAGGTCACTCTGGCCCAGGTCTCCGTTTTGCCTAAAACGTCTCCAATCTCCCGGAAGGACAGTCCACCGAAGGCCCGGAGGTAGACCACCTCCCGCCCCGGCTCCGGCAGCTCGTGGATCTGCCGCAGTAGATCCAGATGCCCGGAGCGGCTGACGGCCTCCTCCTCGGCGGAGGGCACCAGCGGCAGCTCTGCTTCCTCAGGAAGCTCCGTTTCCCGGTTGGCCTTCCGCAAATGCTGATACCACAGGTGCTTGGCGATCTGGCACAGCCAGACGGACACCTTGCAGCTGCCGTCAAACCGGTCGATGGACCGCACTGCCTGATAAAAAGTCTCTTGGGTCAGTTCCTCCGCCGTCTGGGGGTCCCGGCATTGGGAGAGCAGAAATTTGTAGACCGTCTGCGCGTGCTGGCGGTAGACGGTATCCAGATCCTTCACGGAGTTTCTCCCCCTTTCAGCGGCGTTTTCATCTGTTATATCCGTTTGGGGCGCGGTTCGTTACAGCGTTGGAAAAAGATTTTGAAAAAAAGGAGCCATACGGCTCCTTTTGCGATGCTCAGAAGGTTTCAGACTGGACCAGTTCCTCGTAGGAACGGATGTAATAGTCGCACAGACGCTGAATCTCCGGTTGATCCTGCTCCGCCGTGGCCTCATAGACCCCGGCCACCCGGAAGCCTGCTGCCTTGGCGGTGCGGATGGCGTGGAGGGCGTCCTCAAATACCACAGTGTCCCGCTTGTTGGACTGGAGCCGCCGCATGGCCATCTCGTAGATGTCGGCGCTTTCAGATTTGTGATTTCCCGCGTCGGCGGAGGTGACGACCCCCCGGAAATAGTGGTCGATGCCTGCCGTTTTCAGGGCCTTTTCCGTCAGCCGCCGATGGGTGGCGGTGGCCACATACATCCATACGCCCTCCATTTTCAAAATGGAGAGAAATTTTTCCAGACCCGGCTTGGGCCGGACCTGGCTGGAATAAAACGTCTCCATCCGCTGAATGATCTGGTCGATGATCTCCTGCTGGGACCACGGCAGACC
>DXUR01000354.1 GCA_019417795.1 Clostridiales bacterium
ATCCGTAGCAACTCCGAGTTTTCGACTTCTCACGCTTTATCGAAAATTTGGAGGTTTAACATGGGCTTTAACTACGGTTTGGAAAAGAAGAATTTTGATAGCCAGTGGGATGTGACCCGTAAGCAGTATGAGGATGCTGGTATGAGCAGGGAAGCGATTCAGGCAATGTACGATTACGACTGCTCTGTTTTTAATGCTACTCGCGCTTACCAGAACCATACGCAGGAAATTGCAGCGCCGTCCTTTGAACAGAGCGAAGAATCCTACTCGCCCTTGATGGACAAGTATCAGAAAGCTATTTCCGTTACGGATCACTACTGCGAAACCAAGAGCTGCTTCACATGGATCGGCGAAATTGAGAACGAGCGGCTGCTGGCTGCTCTCGAAAATTTATCGGAACTCGACCTCAAAATTCTTACGCTCTATGTCTATGCCGGGTACACCGAGTCCGAGATTGCAATGGCCTTGGAATCCAAAAGGATTACGATTCATAAGCGAATCGAACGAATGACTATGTTTTTGAAGAACTTTTGAACCATTTTCTTTTTCAGGTAACAATTTGGCCTTTTTCGATGCCTACCAAGTGAAGGGACAATTTTCCAAGCGGCACTCGCCGCAGGGAAAAACGTCCGACCTCATGAACCTTGAAAACTGAATAGTTCCGTCATCTGGTACTCCGATAATGATACTTCCGTAATTCGCGGCCCGGTCACAAAGCAGACGGGGTGGCTGAAATGCCAATGAAGCGGTACAAGTCCGCTGCCAGATGTTTATGCCCCACTCGCAGGGGGCCGAGGGCGAATATGCGAGACCTTTAATCATATTGATCCGGGAACTGCCGGGTACGTTTTTGCGCATTCGGCAGTTCCCGTTTTTTACGTATCCCAATTTAATCTTTACCCGAATATCCACTTTGATACATATAGGAGGACATTTTTATGGACGAGTTGAACCCCACGGTGCGCGAGCAGGAGATCTACGAGGAGATGGAGCTGACCCCTGAGATGGTCAAGTCCATCCGCACCCTCTGCAGCACCTGTCTGCGGCACTTCGTGGATGCAAAGGCTTTCAAGATCGCGCTTGTACCCAGCGCAGACCGGAGCATGGACACCTGCACCGTCTGCCAGATGCGGCGCGGCTACGATTATGTAGTCATGCACCGCTGACCCAACCATACCACCATACCTTGAACGAAGCCCGCTGCGGAACATCCGGCAGCGGGCTTTGCACATAACAACATGGAGGTACAATTTTGCAGCAAAACTGGAAATTCCAACGCGGAGACATCTTCTTCACCCATTTCGGGGCGAGCACCGGCTCGGAACAGCACGGTGACCGCCCGGCGGTCATTCTTCAGAATGACGTGGGCAATTATCACTCTCCGACCCTGATCGTTGCGACCATGACAAGCAAGGCGGAAAAGAAAGTAAACCAGCCGACCCACTGCCTGTTGGAAAACGCAGGGTTGAATATGCCGTCCGTTGTGCAGGCAGAGCAGATCTTCACCATCGACAAGAGCCGGGCGCTGAAGTATCTGGGACATCTGACCCCGGAGGAGATGCGCCGGGTGGATGATGCAGTACGCATCAGCCTTGCGCTGAACCCCATGGGCAGCATCCAGCAGATGGAGCCTATCCGGCGCTCTACGGCGCTTTACGCGCCGCCTGAGGTGGTGGATGGCAAACCACCTGTCTACCCCTATACGCCCATCAAATCGTCTTTTGAGAACGCCGGAAGCATCGAGGAAATGATGCTGTACACCGAGTTGCAATCCGCGGTTCATGCCATGATCCAGCGGTTGGAATACAGCTTCACCTTCAATCCCAGCCTGCTCACCAGCCCGAAGCGTAAGCAGCAGGTGGCTGAGATCTTAGAGGAAGCCGAGAAGTACATTTGGAGAATTAAGGAGGAAATGCGATGCGCCTGAACGACAACAATACTTTCATTGGTATCAACCCGCCGTACCAGCTCATGGTCATCCACAGCAGCAAGCTGATCTATCCCCGCGAGATCTACCAGCGGGGCGTGGAGCGCAAGCGGGTGGAGCTGATCGCCAGGGACTTCAACGAGTACATCGTCAACGAGCCGAAGGTCAGCTTCCGCAACGGCAGGTACTATGTGATGGACGGGCAGCACACCATCGAGGGCTGCATCCTCCTCAACGGCGGCGCGGACCGCCCGATTCTCTGCAAGGTCTACACCGGACTGACGATGGAGCAGGAAGCCCTGCTCTTTGCCGAGCAGAACGGTCACGCCGCACCCCTGTCGGCGGGCATCAAGCTGCGCGCCAAGGTGGTGGGCGGCGATGCGCCTTCCAAGGCGTTTGTCGCAGCCACCAACCGGGTGGGGCTGTCCCTCAACTACGACAGTATGCAGCTGAGCGACTACCGCATCAGCTGCGTGGGCACGGCGCTGAAGCTGTACGACCAGCTGGGCGAAGAAATCTACTGCGAAGCCCTGCGGCACATCGTGGAAGCGTGGGAGGGCAGACCGGATTCCTTCCGGGCGGCTGTCCTGCGGGGCGTGATGTACTTTGTGCAGCTGTATCATGGACAGTACAGCGCGGAGCGGCTTGTCCGTGCGCTGAGCGGCGTCCATCCCATGGAGCTCTACCGTATCAGCCGGGATAACCCCGCCAAGCTTCCGGGCTGGCGGCGGTACGTTTACCCCATCTACACCACCTACAACGGCAAGTGCAGGAAGGATGCGCTGCCGATGAAGTTCTAAACTCAAATATCTCCTTTGGCAAGAGCGATGGTACCCGGAAAAAACCATCGCTCTTTACATATAGTATTTTCTTTCAAATAATCGACATATTGAACTGGAAAGGAGAGGACAGGAATGAGCGAGATCGCAGCCTGCACTTTGATTCAGGAAGAGCCCGACCGCAAGACAGAGCGGTACATGATGATGTTCAAGGATTACCCGGATGTGGTATCCGTAGACATTCTTCAGGAAATGCTTGGCATCTGCCGGAAGAATGCGTATCTGCTGGTCAAGCAGAATAAGATCCACTCGGCGCGTGTAGGACGCAGTTATAAGATACCAAAACTCTGCGTGGTAGAGTACCTGATCGATCAGAATCGGCAACTTGGAGGGATGCGCCTTTCAAACTCTCTTGCGCCATCCTTGCAAAACACTCCAGAATCTTCTAAACTTATGATGCCTAAGCAAAGGACGTTTGGCTGCGAACAGAAAGGAGCATAACTATGACAAATGTGGCCGGACATTTAAGAGAACAAAACGGTATGTATCAGATGATTCTGAGCTGGAAAGACACAAATGGAAAGCGCAGAACCAAATCCATCAGCACAGGACTTCCGGTTAAAGGAAACAAAAAAAGAGCTGAATCTCTGTTGCGTAAAACACAAAAAGAGTTTAACCCTGAAACGATGCAGCAGGTTTCCGACCTGCCGGTATCGGAATATCTGAACCGCTGGCTTCGGGAAAGTGTGATGAACCTTCCGCCCGAAACCTATGGCAGATATGCTTATGATCTGGGAAGAGTAGTTGTCCCATACTTTGAAAAGAAGCGGCTGTCTTTGAAAGCACTCTCTCCGCGCGATCTGGAAACGTTCTTCCGCTATGAGCGTCAGCAGGAGGAGGCCAGTGTACAGCAGCTTCTTGATTGGCACAAGGAGTTGACCGATGCCCTGCAATATGCCGTTGACAATAATTGGCTGAAGGTCAGCCCCATCAAAGAAGTTGACCCCTGCCTTGATAACTCCCCGGTACTTTTCACCGACTTCATCACGGACTGGTTGAAAATGATGAAGTCACGAGTGGAAATCACAACCTATACCAGCTATGAAAGAGCAATCGTTCACAAGATCGTCCCATATTTTGAACCGCTCCACTATACATTGCAGGATATGGAACAGCATCCCAAATACATCCAAGACTTCTACCAGCATGAGTTGGATCGTGGCCTTACGGCAAACACCGTCATTCACTATCACGCCAACATCCGCAAATGCTTGCAGTACGCTTTTCAAATCGGCATGATCCGTTCCAACCCGGCAGATCGCGTTGAACGTCCTCGT
>DXUR01000355.1 GCA_019417795.1 Clostridiales bacterium
CAGTACAATTATGATAATGTAATTTCACGCGTCTGCATAGCGTCTTGCTGTGCGGACGCATTTCTTTTGCTTTGCCTCGGGCCAACTTGGCCCGAAGTCCAGCCCCGGTGCCGCTCTCCGCCGCCCTTCGCTTCGGTCACTCGTCAATCCCCAACACCGAAACGGAGGTACACAATGAAGGAAATCAATTTGCGGGAATTTTACCCGTGGTATATGGAAGATGTTATGGTCGAAGTCACGGAAGAAGTTGCAGAAGAACTGCTGGCGGGTCAGAGGTACATCAAGGCCAGCCGCCGTCGTATCTATCGTAATAAGGCGCACTACTCGCTGGATGCCGAGGATGGCATTGAGTATTCTGCCTGCTTCTCTAACCCTTCTCCGCAAGAACTGATCGAGCGCATGGAACGCTTTGAACATATCTGCCATGCGCTGAATAGTCTGCCTGACGCACAGGGCCAGCGGGTGTTTGAGCACTATCTGCTGAACCACTCGGTCAAAGCGATTGCTGCCGCCGAAGGTGTGACGGAAAGGGCCATCAACGCCGCCATCCAGCGTGGCTTGGAGAACATGAAAAAATATTTGGAAAAAGTTCTGTGAGCCTATTCCTTTTCCCATTCTAACTGACACGGTTAATGAGAGGATGAACCTTCCTCACACAACTGAATAGCGGGGAACTCGGAGTGCCTGGCAAGGAGCCAAGCAACAGGTACGCCAAGACTTTTCCATAAGGAAAACGAGCGACAACTACTCATGCCGCAGGTGGGGACAAGCCATCTCCACGGCCACGATCTGCAACGGGCCGCAAGGAATAAGTTGGCAACTTATTCGCTCCGATTTGCCGCACAATCCAGCGGGGACGCTGACGGAAAAACAGTTGTCTTGTGACAGGCCAAACATATAGCGTCAGCGTCCCCAGCTTTATAAGAAAGAAGGTCTTGACCATGAATGAGGAATGGAGCAACGACGCCTGCCGTGGCTATGTTATCAAAGCCATGGAAAACTGTGGGTTCCATGCAAAGGACATTCATCAGGTGCTCGTTGAGCTTTATGAAGTCTTTGACTTCTGCGCTGTTGAGGAGGCGGCGCACTACTACGAAAATTGGCAATACTGACCTCGGGTCAAATTGGCCCGAGGTGTGGAGAAAGACGAAAGGGCGGCACCGTTCTCTTGGTGCCGTCCTTTTGTGTTTCCCCACCGAGACAATGCGGGAAATATGCTGGCAGTCAATCCACTTTGAAAAGGAGGCTTCTATGGTGCAATCCGTTACTTATCAGAGCGAAACCAAGACCGTCCCTTTTCAGGGGAAAACCATTGTGCTGGAGAGTCTTACGCCGGTACTTTCCCCCAAGGAAAAGGAGAAACGGAAAAAAGAGATTGAACGCTGTTTGTATGAGGTATTTAGCAAATACCGGGTGACCGGGGACAAACGGCACTAACGCTCCACAACATTGTTGTCCGGGGCTATCAATGGTATAATATACTTGTAGGTTGGTAGCTCCATTCCACAGGAAAGGAGCCCAACATGAATATCAGAGAAGATGTAATTTATGCAAGACAATCCGTAGACCGCAAGGACAGTATCAGCATTGAGAGCCAGATTGATTTCTGCAAGTATGAGTTGAAAGGCGGCAGTTGCCGGGTTTTCAAAGACAAGGGTTATTCCGGCAAGAATACCGACAGGCCCGAGTTTCAAAAGCTCCTTGGTGAGATACGCAAGGGCAAGGTTCGCCGGGTAGTTGTCTACAAACTGGACAGAATAAGCCGCTCCATTTTGGACTTTGCGAATATGATGGAGCTATTTCAGGAATACGATGTGGAGTTTGTTTCTTCCACAGAGAAGTTCGATACCTCGACCCCCATGGGCCGGGCCATGCTGAATATCTGTATCGTATTCGCCCAGCTTGAACGGGAAACAATTCAGAAGCGTGTCACAGACGCTTATTACTCCCGGTGCCTGAAAGGCTTTCACATGAGCGGTCAAGCTCCCTATGGCTTCGACTTGGAGCCGACGGTGGTTGAAAATATCCGCACAAAGATGATGGTAGCCGACCCTATAGCCGCAAGCCATGTACGCCTAATGTTTGAAATGTACGCCGAGCCCGAGACTTCCTTTGGAGATATTACCCGGTATTTTGAGGAACAGAATATCAAGGTGTATGGAAAATCCCTGACCCGGCCTTTCCTGTCGCAGTTGCTCCGCAACCCTGTTTATGCACAGGCCGACTTGGAAATATACGAGTTCTTCAAAAGTCAGGGTGCGGTGGTAGTCAATGACGCCGCCGACTTCGCCGGGACAAACGGCTGTTATCTCTATCAAGGCCGGGATGTGAAGGAGGATAAGGACAAGAGCCTGAAAGACCAGATACTTGTGATAGCTCCCCATGAGGGACTTATCCCTTCGGATGTGTGGCTCCGGTGCCGCAAGAAGCTAATGACCAACATCACCTTCCAGAATGGGCGCAAGGCCCGCAACACTTGGCTGGCTGGGAAGATCAAATGCGGGAAATGTGGGTACGCTCTCAAAACGACCCATAACCCCTCCGGCTATGAATACCTCCGCTGTTCCAAGCGGGCCGACCACAAAGGCTGTCCGGGGTGCGGTACACTCCGCAAGAATGAGTTTGAACAATTCATTTTCACCGCTATGGGAGAAAAGTTCCGGGAGTTCAAGCTACTCCGTGGCGGCGAGGGAAAAGTTAATCCCAAGATTACTGCCTATCAGGTGGAGCTTGCACAGGTGGAGGCCGAGATTGAAAAACTGCTTGATACGCTGACCGGGGCCAACGCCACCTTGCTTGCTTACGCCAACAAGAAAATCGAGGATTTAGACAACCGCCGCAAAAAACTGTCCAAGGCGATTGCCGACCTGTCCGTTGAAACGCTGTCCTCCCAGCAGATTGAATTGCTGTCCGGGTATCTGGACGATTGGGAACATATCAGCTTTGAGGACAAACGAAAAGCCGCTGACGGCCTGATTTCATCAATCAGCGCAACCAGCGACTATGTAAAAATAGAGTGGAAAATCTGATACTTTTTCCACTCTATCAAACCACTTGTTTCTTTATACCGCTTGTAGCCCCTTGTAAACCGTTGCTTGATACGGTTAATAGTAAAGGGCAAGCAGTGGAACTTCCGTTTGTTATTATGGAACGCGCTGATAGAAATCTTGTCGACTACCTGCGGAGTGTTGAGTCAGTACCCTATGAGATATATGCTGCGCAATTCCGCGGCCTATGTGAAGCGTTAGCGGAGATTCATAAGGTTGCAATCCACAGAGACATCAAACCAGAGAATGTGCTTATCAAAGGCGAAACATGGGTAATTAGTGATTTTGGATTGTGTACATTCCTTGACCCGGAGGAACACAGAGAAATAACAAAACCAAATGAAAAGGTTGGCCCTGCCTTTTGGATGAGTCCAGAAGCTGTTGATTGCAGCTATTTTCAGAGTGACCTGATCGGCACATATTCAGATGTGTTTCAATTGTGCGCGGTGTTCGTCTTTGTGCTAACTAAAAGGTTTCCTGGTGGAATAATTCACGAATTAAACAATTTGAATACGACTCCTGAAATAAGAGAAGTGTTAATACAATCACTATCAAATGACTATACACAAAGACCCGCAGATGGAAGCGAACTGGTTGTTCAGTACAACAATGCTACATATGCGAGAGCTTGACAGGATGGCTGCATAATAAAAATCCGCTGTTCCATGGAAGCCTGCTGAGAATGTTTCAGCAGGCTTCTATTTTTCTCAGATGAAGTAAAGGAGAGAGCGTGAATTGCTTTCCATAATTCACACCCTCTTTTAATTATTCTTTTTTCTGCGATCCATTCAGGCTGGCCCAATGCTGGCGCAGCAGCCTTTCTGCTTCTCTGCGAAAGGAATCTTGGAACATGACAGCCACAACCAATGCGCTAAGCACTGCAGCCACAGGCTCCAGCCAGGGATATGCGGTCCAAAGCTGTTCTCCCCAGCAAACAAGCGGAACACCAACAAGCAGCATAAACAGCAAAATAATGATGGCAACGTCGGGC
>DXUR01000356.1 GCA_019417795.1 Clostridiales bacterium
ATCCGGCGGCGATGCCTCGGAGAGCGAGTCGGTTCGCAATGAGATCCAAAGCCTCACGGCGGAGCTGGAATACGGCAATCTTACGCAGGCGGAGTATGGCCGCTTGCGTGAGTGCAGAGAACAATGCCGTGAGTTGGAGTCCAAGCTCTCCGCACTCGATGAGGTGACATCTGTGCAGACATGCGATTATGACAGTGAGATCTACCAAGTGCGGGAGACCATCAGCAAGATCAAGCGCACGATGTCGGATGTGATTTTGTATGTCAGCAAGCGGGCGGAGATGACCTTCTCACAGCTCAGGATGAACCGTGTGGAGATCTCTCTTTACGATGTGGTGAAAACCACCGGTGAGGCCAGAGATACATTCAAATTCACCTACAACGGCCGCCGTTATGACCGCCTCTCTCTTTCGGAAAAGATCCGGGCTGGCATGGAGGTGTCAGAACTGGTGAAGCGGTTGACTGGTCGGAATTACCCTGTCTTTGTGGATAATATGGAGTCGGTGGATGACCTTGCCAATGTGCGTCCTACAGGGCAGCTTATTATGGCGAAGTGCGTAAACAACGCGCCCTTACAGGTGCGGGCGGTAAAACCCATTGCCTGTATGGAACAGCAGGCCGCCTGATAGGAAGGTGATCCCGTTTGGCCGCCCGACAATTCGATAAAATTCCCATCGTGGAAACGGCCAGACGGTGCGGGCTTGTCCTCGACTCCCGGACACTGCGGCGGACGGAGGTCGAGGCAAGCTGCCCCTTCTGCGGTGACCGCGGCGTGGGAAAACATCATCTGAGCCTCAATACAGATACCGACCAATACCGCTGCAATCTCTGCGGCGCTCACGGCAACAGTGTGAGCCTATACGCAAGGCTCAAAGGGATCAGCAATAAAGAGGCTTACATGGAGCTGGCGCGGGAGACGAAGGTGTATCCTTTGCCTCAAGTGCCCGCTCCCCAAACACAGGAGCGGCAGCCTGTTTCTCTGGAACAGCGCCATGCCGCGTATTCGGATATGCTGGAGCATCTGACCCTTCTCGAACGGCATGGCGAAAACCTGTTGGAGAGAGGCTTATCCGAGGAACGTATCCGGGAAAACGGATATAAGAGTATGCCGGAAACAGAACAGGGCCGCCGGCTTCTGGCCGAGCTGCTCCGCTCCCATGGGCATGAACTGCGCGGACTCCCCGGCTTTCGCACCTATTACGGCACGTGGACGCTCTCCGGGCCCAACGGCTTTCTTATTCCGGTCCGGAATAAGGACGGACTTATACAAGGCTTGAAGGTACGGCTGGATGACGCGGATTCCCCGAACCGTAAGTACCGCTGGCTCTCCAGCCGCAGCCTGCCAAACGGCACACGCAGCTATTCGTGGGTCCATGTGACCGGAGACAGATCCCGAAAGAGGGCCTTTTTGACAGAGGGGCCGCTCAAGGGCGATGTGGCCAGCTTCCTCGCGGGGAATGAGCTATTTGTATGTATCGGCGGCGTCAACGCGCTGCACGGACTGAATGATACCATTCGGGAACTTGGCGTCCGTGAGGTCGTAGAGGCGATGGATATGGACCAGATGACGAACCCCAATGTGCGAAAGGCTGTCCTTGCTATGCGGAAGGAAGTGCGGAAGATACCGGGCATCCGCTATGCAAAGTACACATGGAATCCCGCCTACAAGGGAGTGGATGATTACCTCCTGAGCCGGGCGGCAACAATGTAACAGAAAGGAAAATGATATGGATAACGTTATAAGCATGGATCGATTCATCGGCGCGGCAAAAGGTGATGAACAGCAGATGCTTGGAAAATTCCTGTATTTTTCTCTTGCGAACCTCTTGGTGGATAGGGAAGAACTGTCCAATCTGTGCGAAAGCGTAGGCATTCCCTATGCCGGATGCAACCGGCTTTCGGTGGGTGATGCCTTCCGCTCTGCCACGGGCGATATTCGCAAACGTGTACCGGTAATGGAAAATGGGGAGACGAACATCTATCTTGCCTACTGCCGGGATAATAAGCATACGGCGGATATTTTCTCCCGGGAACTGGTGAAGGAAACCTTGAATCGCCACACCAATCAGTACGAAAAACTGGCGAATATCAGCTACAATAAGGCGGATGGCGTCTTTCGCTGTGATAACATGGTTTGTGACGATGCCGTAGATGTGCCGGAGTGCTGCCGCCGCGCGGAGGAGCTGTTTGAGCTGTATCAATGCTGCGCGAACCGCAGACAGATCGAGACCATCTGCGGAAACTTCCTGCGATCCCTTGAGGCAACGAAGCTGAGCGTTACTGGCCACATGTATTTTGTTCCCCGCACCTATATGGAGCAGGTGGACATTTTCGAGGATTTCATCACGCTTCTCAGCGGACTCAACAAGAAGGCAACGCCGCTGGTGGTCAACAGCTTCTATATTATCGACGATGCCAAGCAGCGTGAGAAGATGACGGAAGAATTTTATCTGGCCGTTAAAAAGGAGATCGCGGCCTATCAGGAAAAATGCGATTACCTCATCAAGAGCGGCAGCCAAAGCGCAGCGGTCATGGATCGCTGGGTGCTGAAGGTGCGGGCCTTGGAGGAAAAGAAACGGCATTATGAGGGGGTGCTGCAAAGGGAATTGGACGGATTGGATGATGAGTTTTCCGTCCTGAAGTTTCTCTCGCAGGAACTTCAGATCCGGGCGAACAGCATCCGCAGCCAGCGCTTCCAGCAAAGAGCGGCATAAATAAATCAGCGAGGGTATCGGCGCAAAAGCCGATACCCTCGCTTGATTCCAATGCCATACGATATTGCCTTTGGCAACAGACGAACGAATGCTTACACATAAATAAACCGAAGATTATAACATACAATTTGAACGGTGCGGAAATATTTGACGAATTTGATTAGTTAAGATAAAGCATGACGCTAATATTGACGTGCTAATAGTTGAAATAATGCGCGGAATATCCTAAAATAAAAAACTGCAATTGTTTAGTGACGAACTACTATGACTGCGGTTATAATCTGTGCCTCGATAACACTATCAAAATAATCCAAAAGAAATATTAAAAATGTCATGCAATGGAATGAGAACTCCAGCCTGTTGCTTTCCAAAGTGCAGACTGTTATCCCGCTTGCGGTTATGACGCCGCAAGAAAAACGTAAGGAGTAGAAATTCAGTGTACCATACCAAAGGGGCGGCTAAATGCCGTATTTGACAGAACGTTCTGCCTCCTGCTGCTTGCAATTGTGCGTTGCTGCGTGCACTTATGGTTGGAATAACTCCATATTTCAGTAAGGCGTTTTCCTGGATTATAATATGTATCTGTGAGAGCATTTTCCTTTGCAATTATGCAATGTGACCGACAGATCCGCTGCCGTTCTCCTCCACCAGTGCTCACGGCATTCAAAAATCTATTATCTGTATAGAAAGGAAATTGCCATGGGTATTGGTATGGAACAAAGAGTTTTGGAACTGCTGGAGAGCTATGCCGAGCGTGAACGTAAGATTGCGGTGCTGCGGTATAATTTGGAGCATCCGACCAAAGTGAGCCGGGTGGAGCAGATTGAAGCTATGAATTATGAGCGCAGAGGTGAGACCGGCGGCATAAAGGGACATGTGTCTGACAAGACCCTGTACATTGCGCTCAATTATGAAGAGCGGGCTGAACACTTGGATACGGTGGTCACCAAGGAGTTCGCTGATGAACTTTTTGAACTAGAACGGCAGCAGAAGAGACTGGTGTATTATGTGGGACTCCTCGAAAAGCGCCAGGCGGATATTGTGCGGCTTATCTACATGGAAGGACTTTCTACAAAGGATGTTGCAGACCGATATGCGTTGACTTATCGTACCATTGACCGGATCAAAAGTGCTGCCGTTAGGAGCCTTGCGGAAATGTATGCCTATTCCGATCATTTTGGGATCTGATTTTTGAAATGTCCGTAAAATGTCTTAAGGAGAGTACTTGCGGTGTCATGTGACCCCGTGGTATGATTATACTGACAAAAAGGAACGGCTCTCACGGAGGGCCGTTCCTTTTGATGTGTCT
>DXUR01000357.1 GCA_019417795.1 Clostridiales bacterium
GGTATGCCCATGACGGCTTTGGCTGTTTGCCTCACGCCATTGGCCGCTCGGTGCGCTGCACCTGTCTGGGTGACGGTGAGATGACCCGCTGGAATCGACATGAGTTCATCGGTGTGCTGGACGAAAAGTATCTTCCCGACTGGGCGCGGGAGAAGCTCATGGAGCTGACTGCGCCACAGCAGGAGGCGCCGACCACAGGTGAGATGAAGCTGGAATGATCGGAGGTGAAACAAGTGCAGCGCATCTGCATTGATAACCATGACCGCATCCTCTATTACAGCAATCCTGCCGGATACATCGCAGAAAAGGAGGCGGTGGTGGATACCATGTTCCAAACGCAGGAACTGGAGAGTTTTCTGCAAAAGCAGGCTCTCACCATCCGCTGGGAGGACGGTGTCTATGACCGCCTCCTGCTGGGGCAGCGCAGCGGCCGCTTCGACCCAGAGGCTCCGCCCCTGAAGAACTGCCGTGTATGGCAGCTCTCGCGGGACAGCCCCATCAATATCCGTTTCGTTTCCTATGAGACGATGGTACAGCGATTCGGTCATCCGAGCCGAAAGAGCTATGAGATGGTCTATGACGGTCAAGTCGGTACCAACGACCTAGAGGAGATCTACACCATCTTCCGCAACCCCGTTCCCAGCTATGACGGCCGACCCATCGGCATCTCGGATGTGCTGGAACTATACGACGAAGGCGGCAGTGAGTTCTATTACTGCGACCGCATCGGCTTCCAGCAGATCGAGTTTGCACCCCAGCAGGAAATGGATATGAGCCTGTGAAATGAGCACCTGACCGGGTGCTTTTTTCATATCCAAATCAGAAAAGGAGGAATCCCAATGCCCAAAGCCCAAACCAAGGCAACAGCTCCCACCCCTGCACCGGATACCCCGCTCCCCGTGGAGTACGCCGTGCGCATCTATCCCGTGAAGGACAGCAAGTACACCCTCGCCAACGCCAATGTGGACATCAACGGCGTATTTGCCATTCGCGGCGTGAAGGTCATCCGTGGCGAGAAAGGGCCCTTTGTCGCCATGCCTCAGTACAAGGGCAGCCGCGGCGACTACCACGACATCTGCTTCCCCTGCACGAAGGAGGCTCGCCAGCAGTTCAACGATGCGGTGCTGGATGCCTATGAGCAGTCGTTCCGACAGCCCCAGCAGACGAACCATGCTCCCGCTGCGGAACAGACCATGTAATCACCCACAACACAAAACATATAACTTGGAGGAAATTATCATGAAGAAGTTTATCAAGAACACCGTCAATTCCATCCGCGCCAACGCCATCCGCCTTGCCGCGACCTATCGCTCTGGCGAGGGCTACATCGACACCGCCGTCAAGATCCTCATCGCCGTGGTACTGGGTGCTCTGTTGCTGGCAGGTCTCTATGCTCTGTTTGGCGATGTGGTCATGCCCACACTGAACAAGCGCATCACGGAGATGTTCAACTACGCTGGTTAATCGTGATGTCTGTCCTACAGGGGACACTGTTCCTCATCGGACTTATGAGCGCGGCATGGACGGATCTCCGGCACAGGCAGATCTATGACCTTTCCAGTATCATTATCGCAGGGGCGGGGCTGATTTCCTTCAGCCCCGCCCACCTTTTGGGTCTACTGCTGTCCGTTCCGTTCCTGCTGGCAAGCAACAGAGGGCGCGGCGGCATGGGAGATGCGCTGCTTATCGCCGCTTCCGGCTTCCTGCTGGGTGTCCTGCGCGGCGGCGCTGGACTGGTGCTGGCGCTCCTGCTGTACTGCCTTTTTTATCTTGTGGTAGTCATTGTACGGACACTGCGCGGATCGGAACGCCCACCAGAGAGCTATCCGCTTGCGCCATTTCTCGCAGTTGGTTTTATCACCGCATATATCATCTAAAACGAAGGAGGACTTGCTCCATGAGTATTTTCAAAAACCGCACGGTCATCGGCGTCATCTGCATTCTGCTGGCGTTGGTGATCTGCTTCGGCATCACGCCGCTGTTTAATCGGGGGATCAGTCAGAAGGCAGAGATCGTCCGCGTCACAAAGGACATTCACGCCGGTGAACTCATCACCAAGGATATGGTCACCACGGCCGAGGTCGGTTCCTACAATCTCCCCTCTGGCCTTACGACTGTGAAAGACAATGTAGTGGGCAAATACGCCAAGGCGGACCTTGCCGTTGGCGATTATATTCTCGCTGCCAAGCTCTCGGAAGCGCCCGCCGCCGAAAATGCGTATCTCTATAATCTGGACGGCACGAAGCAGGCCATCTCCGTCACCATCAAGAGCTTCGCCACCGGACTCTCCGGTAAGCTCCAGAGCGGCGACATCGTATCGGTTATCGTGGCAGACTACCCAGAGGATGGTGAAACCTCCATCCCTGCTGAACTGCAGTATGTGGAGATCATCTCTGTCACCGCCAGCACCGGCTATGACGCCAATACCGGTGAAGCGAAGGGTGACGAGAAGGAACTGCCCTCTACTGTGACTTTCCTTGTCCTGCCGGAGCAGGCCAAAGTGCTGGCAGAGTTAGAGCAGGACGCCAAGCTCCATTTGTCTCTCGTCTATCGCGGTACGGTGGACGGCGCAAAGCAGTTCATCGAAGCGCAGGACGAACTCATTGAGGAGCTGTACGCCGAGCCGGAGGAGGAATCTACCGCAGAGAGCGAAAATGCTGATTCTGTTGCTGTTAAGCCCGATAACGAGGTGATGGAATGAATTTCAAGAAAGCCGGTATCTTTCGCCGCAGCTCCGAGGGATCGGAACAACCAGAAGTACAGAACGACAGTGGTGGTATGCTGGCGGTTTGGGGCAGTCCCGGCAGTGGAAAGACGGTAACGGCGGTGAAAATCGCAAAAATGCTTTCCGCCAAAAAGAAGAATGTTATTCTTCTGCTCTGCGACATGACTGCCCCCATGCTTCCCTGCATCTGTTCGCCGGATGAACTGGAATGTGAGAGATCCCTGGGCAATATCCTTGCAGCTGCCCGCATTGGAGAAAATCTCATCAAGCATAACCTTGTCACCCTCAAGCGCAGCAACTATCTCACTGTGCTGGGATTACTCAAGGGTGAAAATGAGTACAGCATTCCGCCTTTTACCGAAAAGCAGGCAATAGAGCTGCTGGATGGGCTGCGACAGATCGCACCCTATGTTATTGTGGACTGTGGCAGCTATATTGCAAACGATATTCTCTCCGCTGTAGCGCTGATGGAGGCTGACAGTGTTTTGCGCCTTGCTAACTGCGATCTCAAAAGCATCAGCTACTTTTCCAGTCAGCTTCCATTGTTGAAGGATGCCAAGTGGGATGCAGACAAACAGTATAAAGTGGCGGCAAATGTTAAGCCTTTTCAAGCGGCGGACCATATTGGCAAAGTGCTCGGCAGTGTGACCTTCAAGTTGCCTTATTCGCAGGAATTGGAGGAGCAGTATCTCGCCGGCAATTTGTTTTCTGACCTTTCTCTTAAGGACAGTCGCGCCTTCCGCAAGGAGTTGGAAAAGATCATCGAGGAGGTGTTTTGACATGGCCCTTGGAACAAAGAGAAGTGCTTCGCTCTTTGCGGCAAACGCAGAAAAAAGAGATGCGTTAGGATTCCATGACAGCCCAGAGTTAGATGTCGTTCCGGTTGTGGTGGACGACACGCCGCAGCGGACCTTGAACACTGATGCCAGCACGGTCGGACGGGCTCACAATCTGTTCTTTACACCGGAAACGGAAGGCAAAGACTTTAGCTCCGTGCTACAGGAAGTACAGGAGTACATCTCTGGCGCCTATTCCTCCCTAATCTCTCAGGGTGGCGAAGATGCAAAAGAGCAGCTTCAGCGCTATATCACCAAGTACCTGCAGGATCAACGTATCGCCGTAGCAGGCATGACGCAGACGGAACTGGCGGACGCCATCTATTCTGAGATGGCGGAGTATGGCTTTTTGACCAGCTACATCTATGGAGACGGCATTGAGGAAATCAACATCAACTCGTGGCGGGATATCGA
>DXUR01000358.1 GCA_019417795.1 Clostridiales bacterium
CATTGATTTTCGGTACGAAGAATGGTGTTCCCACCTTGCCCGAAGTTTCGATCTGTCGCTTCAAAAGAATGGCGCCACCGCCTACAAATACTACCTTGCAGTATTGCAAATCCAACATCCTCTCTCGCAGCGTGCTGAACAGATCATTGATAAATTCCTGTGCCATCTGCTCTGTCAGCCGTATAGCTGCGTCTGGATATTGGGTCTTCTTCCCCATCAGGATAGCGTCCACATCTCCTTCATCCAACAGCAGGTCCAGCTCCGAATTCACCTTGGAACGCACCTTATTGTACAACAGGATCACACCATTTTCTAACGAATCGCAGGAGGTAAGGTCAATCTCTCCGTTTTTCATCAGCAGATAGTCGGCAGTAAACCCGCCAATATCCAAGATTACCGCTTTGGGCTCCTCCACAAGCGTGTGAAGCATGGTGGCCGCTGCTGCGTAAGCCTGGGGAAAGCAGGCCACATCTTCAATATAGATGGAGTACGGCTTGCCCTGCACCTCAAATTCTACCATTCCCCGCTGCCCAAAGTATTGTGTAAACCGCTCCACCTGGGCGCCAAAGTGTGCCGGCGGCAACCCTACCGCCAGTTGGATACGCTGCACCTCTGAGGAATATGCCCCCCTCGCTTCAATCTCACCAGCCAAAGCAAATAGGGTCAGGATAAAGAAGCGATCATCCTCCGTTTTATCTTTCCGATAAGGAATCCGCTCAGTAGACAGCGTATAGTAGGTATTCTGATACCTCAGCACATTCTGTCCAAAGGGACGGGTGACACTCTGCTTCAGACCGGACACAAAGGGGTTGCAATGAACCGTTTTAATTTGTTTGTTGCCATGATCAACGCCAATAAGCATATGTAATGCCTCCTTTTTACTTTATACATATCCTTTACGCCTATATGACGCCTATTCTCAACAATCACACACTATTTTTATGAAAACAAAAAGCAGGAGACCCATCATAAGGGTTTCCCGCTTTGGACTGCTTCATAATATCGCAGCTAATATATATTTGATTGTTCTATTCTGCCATACCCTGCGGAACTTCAAATTTGTATCCGCTCCCCAAAACAGTACGGATATAACCCGCTTTCGGCATATCCGGAGTCAGTTTTCTGCGGATCTGACCAATGACGCTGGCAACGGCTGTTCCGCAGTTTTCACCATCCTCACCCCACACTTCTTCATAGATCTGCCCGGCAGAAAATACCCAGGATGGGTGGTTTGCTAAGTATACCAATGTCGCAAATTCCCGATGGGTCATAGAAATCAACTCGCCGTTTCGGTGTACAGTTCTCTCCTTCAGGCGAAGCTCCAATCCCGGAAAAACAAGAGTATTACAAGGGTGAGATGACACAATATGGTCAAATCCCGGCTCGGCTGCAATAATCTCCATAATTCTGCTAAGTATATATTCTTCATGGTCTGTTACCGACAATACAAAGATTTTTCCCATATGTCCCTCCCTTATTCATAATTAGAATGCTGATACCCTGCAACCAATATAAAGTTTACTTGTTTATTTCAGTAATAACGACTGTTCCGTTTTTATCCAGCAAAGGGGTAATCCCCGTATCATGGACAAGGTAGTTTACACCTGTTTCGGTGTCTACAACAATACTCAAGGAAGTTCCCTGTGTATAGATTGTTTCAAAGCGCTTTTCTTTGTTTGCCATAGTAATCCACTCCTTTGCATGGTGTAAGGTATCAGCATTTCTAATTTATTACTCTATGATAAAGGCCAAATGTTGCAGAAATCTCCTAACCTCTTTCTTTTTCGGCAAGAAAACAGGCGGAATTGCTTCATTTTTGTAGCAATTCAATTTTTATCTCATTTCCGGTCGAAGAATAACCCGTTTGAATAAGAACATTGTTGCACCAAAATAGGTCAGGTAGATTGCACAGAATAGCAGGATCGTCACCAGACCATAAAGAGGTACAAGTCCCTGCTGCAAGATTGCCTCTCCGAAAAAGAACTGTGCCCCTGTGATCAGTAAAACCGTCAGCAAAAGAGGGAATAGCAGTGGGCTCAAAAAGACTGTGGACAGTTCCCTGCGGATCAGGGAAGCCTGCCTGTGGCTCGGTACACCCAAACGGTCAATGACTGCATAATTCTTCTGGTTTTTGTCTATGGCAGACAGCTGCTCAAATGCAAGAACCGAGCAGGATAGAATGATGAAAATAATGCTTAAATACAATCCGCAGAACGAAATAGCTGTAAATCCCGTCAGCGAATTGGCAACGCCCCACGCCTTTACTGTAACACCCATCGTTACTTTTTCCGGAAGCTGTTGACCGGACTGCAATTCCGGCTGCCATTTCCCACTGTTCAGGAATTGCTTCAAGTCGCTTTTCAATTCCGGGTATCCGCCATCTTCCAGTTTCATCGCCAGACGGATTTTTTCTCCGACGAATTGTGAAGCTGCTTCATCCGGCAGAACAAGTACATATCCCTTCGTTCCGGCCATTTGATACTGCTCCATCGGCTCCGTCAGGATCGGCGTTTCCGCAGCAGACAAGGTCCGACCATTGAATGTGATCTCCGGCTGCTGCGCCAAGCCCTGTCGGATTCCGTCCATATAGTTCCATGTATCGCAATGAACCAAAAATTCGTTGTTGCTCATGGAAACAGGAGAAAGCCCCAGGATTTCACGCAAATGGTTATAGTCGGACAAGGACAAGGCTTCGATCGGTTTTTCAGGAACCGCATACAGATAATAACTCACAGAATCCTCGACTCCACAATGCTCCTCTGTAAAGGAAACGATGGAATCCATGTTGGATTTTTCCAAAGGTGCATCAATCGCCACGCCTGCATCATAGGGATAATAGGCTTTCATGTTGGCTTTGTAGCCTGCTCCCATGGTAAGCCCCACAAACATGGTTGCCAGAGATATGGTTAAAAGAATCGCCACCACAGCCATTGTCCGGCCAGCAGAATGGATGCGCCGCCCAATCTGCCCCAGGAAGAACAGATTTTCTTCTTTGTACTTATGGCGCAGATTTTGTTTTGCAAATCGGTGCAGCAAAAGCGGAATCTGGCGATGCAGCTCGTAAACCCCCACCAGAATCAGCAGGCAGGCTCCGCCAAGGTACAAAAATGCTTCATTGGTTTGTGTCTGAAGCATCCGCCCAAGCAAAATCACGCCTGCAACCATTGCGGCTATTGAAAGCAATACTACCAGAAGACTACGACTGCATGATTTAAAACGGTATTCTTCATTCTTGCGGTTATCATACAGCAAATCGATTACTTTCTGATGCCGGATAATCTTTGCTGCTCGGAGCATCCCAAAACCATACATCAAGGCAAAAAACAAAAATGTTACTGCCCATGCCTGGAGAGAAAAGGAAACCTGATAGGTATGCGGCACCTCAAAGATATTTTTTACCACCTGATTCAGCAAACCGGAAAGCCCTGTGCCAACCAAAGAACCAAGCAGAAAGGCTCCTGTACCGATGATACTGCTTTCAGCAAGGAACAAATTCCGTACTGTCTTTGCTTCCATGCCAATCAGTTCGTAGGTTGCAAACTCCTTCCAGCATAAAGCGGATCGCATAACCGATCACAAACGAGGACAGAAAAGCAACCAGAGCTGACATAAGCAAAATTCCAGTAGTCAGCATCGACATATTTTCTGCCATAGCAAGAACATCTGATGAAAAGCCCAATGCCAAAAATGAGTACATCAATGCCGCAGTCAAGGTAAGCGTCACAAAGTAAATGATATAATCCCGCAGGCTTCTGCAGATATTTTGAATTGCTAACTTCCAGTACATATCTTCCTCCCATCACCTTACACTATCGGAGTTGCTGCGAATTGAACGCTGGAACAGCAGCCATGTACTGAGAAAATAGCAACTCAGCAGCAAAGCGAAAATCCCGACAATGATACCTATTTGCCGCATCAAGGCTCCGCAGCCAATATAAGCTGAGATTTCAGCAGAAACACTTTGAAGA
>DXUR01000359.1 GCA_019417795.1 Clostridiales bacterium
CCCGGAAACAGTGCGTCCCGGACGGGCGGCAGAACCACAAAAGGGTCTTGTCCTCCCTGTTGGGGCTTGCCGCCGCCTTTGCGATAATCTCTTTGTCAATGTCTAAGTCGCTCTGGTAAAAGCCTGTGTTCTGCTTCATAATCGCTTCAAGGGAAGCGAACAAATCCACGTTTTCAAATTTACTCTGTTCCGGCATGGGTCAGCTCCTTTCCAAGTCCTGTGACTTCTGCTTTGCGTTTTTCTTCTGCGCCTTTTCCTTGTCAGCCCTAAGCTGCGCCCGGATAGAGGGCTTCTTTTCCGGCTTCGCTTCCTTGCCGCGCTCTTTGTCGGCTTTGACCGCGTTAGCCAGGTCAACAAGGGAAATTGTTTCTCCCGCCTTGACCTTTGCTTCCAGTTCGTCAACGGTAGGGGTGTTGTTGATGATACCGTCAAAGCTGTTGTCGTTCTGCTCTACGGTGTCCTCGATATGCTTCAAGGGGTCTGCCTTTTCCGGCTGCTCTGCGGCAACGGCAAACGCCCGCGTCCCGTTCCCCATAATCAGATACTTTCCGTCGTCCGACTGGTGGTGAAAGCCATATCCGGCGGCTTCTATCTGCTCCCGGCTCATAGCGGTTACATGGAAAGTCCCTCTCGGTGTTTTGACAGTTTCGCCCGTTTCCAAGTCGTCCGGGGTAAGCTGCTTTTGCTCCTGTAAAAACTCCGGCACTTCCCGGAAACCTATACTGTCAACGAAATGCGCCGCGTCCTGTCCGTCCTGATGAAGCACTACCACGTCCGAAACGGAAAGGCTGTGTCCCTTAAAGTCTTTGGGGTGGTCGATATTGAAGCGGGTGTAAATATCTTCAAGGGAAGTTTCCGGCGCAAGGGGCGCGGAATAGACAAGCTCATAGTTCGCCCTGTCAACCACATTTCCCGCCGCCTGCAGGCGGTCGTAAGGCTCAAAGCGGAAATCCCTTGTTTCGTCCCCGCCCTTTATCTGGTAAATGGAAAAGGTGTCTTTGTCCTGTCCGGCGGTCTGCGCCGTTTCCTGTGCCTTTGCGTAAAGCTGCTTTACGTCGCCCTCGGTCAGCCCGCCGCTTTTGAGCTGCCCCATAAGCTCGCGGCATTTCTCCGGCGTTCCCGTATAAAGCACGTCGCCCATTTTCGCCCGCCCGTTCTCCTGTGTCACATAGGCTTGCAAGAGGTAGCTGTTATCCCGGCTGTCGCTGTAAGGGTTCCGGCGTACTCTGTAAATCGTTTCCGGGGTAAAGGCTTCTTTCGGGGCTGTGCCCGCTTTTTCCTGTGCGCCGGATTTTCCCGGTGCGGCTGCTTCCGGCTCCGGCTTCTCTTTTCCGGCTGTATCTGCCTTTGACGGGGTTTCCGGCTGCGGCTGTTCTTTCGGGGCTGCCTTTTCCTCTCTGGTGGGCTGCTCCTGTCCGGCGGTCTGCTCCTTGTCCTGTGCCTTTTGCAGCTCCGCAAGATTTTCGTCTATTGAATTGATAATCTCGGCGGCTGCGCTGCGTATCGTTTCAAGGGAGCTTTTCAGCTCGGACAGCTCCCGTCCGCTGCTCCACCCGGCGACGTAGCCGAAAGAGTAGTCCGACGTGTCAAGCCCGTAATGTTGGCAGACAGTATAGGCGACGCTTTCCGCTTCGACTTCGCGGGTGCGGCGGTCAACGTGGGGCTGCTGCTCGTCCTTTGGCGCGTTGAGGTCAATGTCGTGCAGCTTCGCATGGGCGATTTCGTGAATAGCGGTCTTTAAGGTCTGTAATTCGCTCATGCCCTCGTTGATAGCAATGCGCTTGTCCTCCAAGTGGTAGTAGCCATGAGAGCCGCCCTCGATATTCTCAAAAGCGATAGGAACGGGGGAAGTCTTTTCAAGGGCTGCGAAAAAATCCTTGTAGCGGTCAACGTCGCCTGTCAGCTCGTCAACCGCAATGTCCGGCAGCTCCTTTCCCTCGGTCTGGGAAACGTCAAAGACGGATACCACCTTGTAGGCGGGTATGGTGACTTCCTTTTCCTCGGTGACGGGCTTCCCGTCCTTGCCGATAACGGGCTTCTGCGTGTGCGGGTCGATTTTCTGCATTTCCTGTTTGATTTTATAGGGCGACGGGGCAATGATTTTAATTCCCTTTTGCCCTTTCATCACGTTTCGCTCAAAGTTGTTCTTCCAAGCGGAAAAGCCCGCCACAAGGGAAGCGTCCGGCTTCTGCATGGCGATAAGGACGGTGTTTCGGAAGCTGTAATTATGGAATTTTGACATGACTTTCAGATATTCCTTGTAACGCTCGCTGTCAAAGAGTTCCGCAATACCCTGTTCCAGACGGTCGGTAATCTCTTTTAATTTCTCGGCGGGCTTCTCGCTCGTCAGCACGATAGGGATAACCGGGCGCGGCTCCTGTGGCTGCTCTGCGGTCTGTGCGGTTCTCTGTCCCGGCGCGGCTGCGTCCATTTCTACCTTTTCCGGGTCGGGGCGTGACCGCTGCGGGGGCTGCGGCGTTACCCGGTATTCCTGTGGCACGTCGCGCCCGTCGTACCATTCTGTAAAGGTGTTGCGGTTGTTGTAGATATAGCCCTTTTCGGTAAACATACCGTCGTCGTTAATGGAAGCGTCCCGCCCGTATTCCTCATACATGAAATACTTTTTCGCTTCTTCGGGAAGCTCCGGTTCTTCCAGTTCGTCAACCAGATAACGCCCGTATTCTTCTTCACTGTGGACGGACGGATAAAGCCAGTAGCAGTCAAGGTTCTGTGCAAGGTTGATGATGTCCTGTAAGCTGTCGGCATGGTCGCCGTATTCAATGGCTGCAATGAATTTCTCCCGGTCGTCGTCAAACTGCATTTCCAAGAGCTTTCCTAAATAGTTCAGCTCGTCGGGGTGGGAATACTCGCTTAAATGTTCCGCCAAGCCGGGGATAGGGGATTGAAATTCTGTGAAATGCCATTCCTCGTAATGCTTGAAGTCAATCCCGATACGGTCAAAGACTTCTTTCAGATGTTCGGCAGTCGTGGGGAACGTCACCCATTCGCCCGCGGGTCTGCCCTCGGTGTACTTCCCAAGATTGGAAAGATAGCCGCTTAAAATCGGTTCTGCCATTTGTTCGCTCCTTTCTTTTTCAATCATGCGGTGCATAAGCTCAAAATCCTCAATGCTCATGCTACCGTCAAATACATAGGGGTTAAAATCCTCCCCGTCCCGGTAGGGCTTTTCGGAAAAGGGAAGCCCCGCTTCATGGGCGGCTGCCCTCGCTTCCTCGATAACCTCCGGGGGAAGCCTGTCGTCATGCGCCCCGATAAAGCCGTCAATGTCGTTCATGCTGTTTTCGTAGTGGTAGCGCACTCCGGCGGTCAGCTCGTCAAGGCTCATGTCCCCGCCTAAATGCCCGCAATAGTAGCCGTTAAGGATAACGGCGGCGGGGTCGGTGCTTTTGATTTCCTCTAACCGGCTCCTGTCCTCCGGGTAGAGGGTGTCGTCCATATCAAGATGAAAATATTCCGCGTTCCATGAACGCCCCTGTTTCCAGAACGCTACCCATGCGATACCGTCCCTAAGCTCGTCTTGATAGTCCTTTACGGTGTCCCGTAAACTTGCCATAAATGAAAACCTCCTTTCTCTGCGTCAGCGTCACAAGCTGCATTTTTTGGCTGCATAGCCTACTACGGTACACCCGCATTTCTGCCAAAGATTTATGAAAATTTTCAGAGGGTGAAGCCCCCCGCAAAAAGAGGGTTTGGGAAACTTCCCAACAAGCAAAATCCCCGTCCGGCGCGTCAGCGGCAGGACAGGGATTTACGGAAGTGGGTACCCGCTTCCTATGCTTGCTATTCAAGTTTTTAGTTCTTCTGCACTTCGATACGGTAGTTGACGTATTTCCCGCCAGTATCGGCTAAAACGATAGGAAGGTCACGATCTGCGCGCGGGTGCAGGACGCGTAGGGGCCAAACATCGTGTCAGACAGGCCGTTGGTGATCCCCTTATCGACTGC